>JAHWJV010000241.1 GCA_019348265.1 Gemmatimonadota bacterium | reverse complement strand
GTGAGCTGATCCAGACGGTCCGCGGGGTCGGCTACATGGTGAAGACCCCGGAGGAGGGAGATCGGTGACCGGAGCGCGTCGGCGAACCCTTCGGCGCGAGATCCTGGTCTGGTACTCGGTGGTGCTCCTGGTCGCCCTCAGCGCCGTGACGGGGCTGACCTTCCTGCTGCTGAAGCGGTCGCTCGAGAGCTCCGTTCGCACCTCCCTGCAGCAGTCCGCGCAGTACATCGAGCGGATGAACGTCCCGCCGGGAATGGCGAAGGTGGAGACCCGGCAGGACATCTTCCGCTTCCCCGGGCAGGGAGTCGAGCTGCTGCGCCGGCGGACGCTGCTCGCGAACGGAGCGACCGCGGAAACGTGGCTGTGGCGGAGCGACGAGGCGGAGAAGCACGCGCTGCATCTCTTTCTGCTCATTTCCGCGCTGCTCATCCCGCTCACCGCGATCGCCGCCGCGGCGGGGGGCCGTGCGTTGCTGGACTGGCTACTTGCGCCTCTCGACCGCCTGGTGACGGCTACACGGGAGATCGGCATCGCGGGCCTTTCCCGCCGCGTGAGCGAGACCGAGCAGCCCGCGGAGCTGCAGGACCTCGCCCGCGCATTCAACGAGATGCTCACGCGCCTGGAGCGGGCGGTCCAGGCGCTGAGTCGCTTCACCGCCGACGCGAGCCACGAGCTGCGCACGCCGCTGACCTCGATCCGCGGAACGGTTCAGGTCACTCTCGCCCGAGAGCGAACGCAGATGGAGCTCGAGGAGACGCTCGGCGAGGTGCTCGAAGAAACCGAGTGGATGCTCCACCTGATCGACGGCCTCCTTACGCTGGCGCGGGGGGAGGAGGGGAAGGTACTCGTGGAGCGCACACGGGTTGACCTGAGGGCGCTCCTGGAAGACGTCGGGGAGGTGGGCGAGGCGCTGGCGCTCGGAAAGCCCGTGGAGCTCCGGCTGGAGCTGGAGGGCGGGCTTGAGGTCTCCGGCTCGGCGGGGCCGCTGCGGCAGGTCTTCCTGAACCTCGTCTCCAACGCGGTCAAGTTCACCGAGTCGGGGACGGTGGCGATCCGTGGGCGCCGGCGCAGTGATCCGCCGGCCGGCGGATCGGCCAGCTCGGAAGATTGGGTGGAGGTGCAGGTGGAGGACACCGGCGTGGGGATCACGCCGGAGGAGCTCCCGCGCGTCTTCGACCGCTTTTACCGTGGAGTGGCGGCGCTCGGGAGGCCGGCGGGCACGGGGCTAGGCCTGGCGATCGCGCGACTCATCGTGGAGCAGCACGGGGGGCGGATCGAGGTCAGCAGCGAGCCGGGACTCGGGAGCCGGTTCACCGTCTTGCTGCCCGTCGCGCCGGCCGAAGAGCACGCCGCGGAGGCGATGGGCGAGCTCCCGCCGCAGATGGCTACAGAGGGACGCGAAGGCGAGTGAGACCGGGCAGGTTTCTTGCGCCGCGCCCTGCCGAAAATCGCGATATTCCAAGGAGATTCCGCACACGATGATCGATCCTCCGCCAGGCTCCGCCCGCTCGTCCGAGCCGGGCAGCACGACCCGCCGGCTGCGCGAGCTGTTCCGGCGCTTGTCGGCCGATACCGCTCAGCTGCTTCGCCAGGAGATCGCGCTGCTGCGAGCGGAGATCTCCGTCGCGGCCAAGCGGGCCGCGCGCGACGCCGCGGTCCTGGGTGCCGCGGGAGCCGTGATGGGTGTCGGCGCTATCGTGCTCGCGGCGGCGCTGGTGCTCGGCCTGGGTGCGCTGCTCGGCAACTACTGGCTGGCGGCGCTGATCGCGGGCGCGGTGCTCGCGGCCCTCGGGGGCGGCGTGTCGCTGCGGGGGCTTAGCCTCCTCAGCCAGGCGAACCTCGTCCCGGAGCGGGCGATCCAGGAGCTCGACGCCACCGGCCGCTGGGCCGGCGATGAGGTCGCCGGTCTGGTCGGGACCCTCACGGCTGGAAAGCGTTCCGGCGCTACAGTCGAAGCTCCCCGGACCGTGCCGAATCGCCCGGCGGCGCCGCCGCTCCCGAAGGCCGCGCCGCGAAGGCGTCGCACGAATCTGCGGCGGGGCCCCGGCGCTGTCGGTCTGGCGAAGCGCGTCGCCGCGAAGATCGGCGCCGACGACGTCCTCGGGCACGCCGCGCGGCTCGCCTACTACGGCTTCCTGGCAATGCCGCCTGCGCTGATGGCGCTGTTCGGCGCGGCTGGGCTGATCGGCAGCGATCGATTCGCGGACTGGCTGCGTGAACAGGCCGCGCTCGCGCTGCCGCCGGCGGTGAACGAGGGGATCATCCAGCCGTTCATCCGGGACGTAGTGCTGACCGAAGCCCCCGGGCCGTTTTCGATCGGCCTCGTGCTCGCCATCTGGGGCGCGTCGAGCGTGTTCTCCAGCCTCATGGTGGCTCTGAACATCACCTACGGGGTCCGGGAGACGCGCTCCTGGGTGAAGAAGCGGGCGATCGCTCTGGCGACCATGCTCGGCGCCGTCATCCTATTCCTGCTCTCCGCGGTCACGCTGCTGGCCGGCCCCGCGCTCGCTGACGCTGCGGGCCTCGGGGCGACGGGAGAGCTGATCTGGAGCGTCGTGCAGTGGCCGCTCGCCTTCCTCTTCATGGTCGCGGCTTTCTGGACCACCTACTACGTGCTCCCCAATCGCGATCAGGCCGGCTGCAAGTGGGTGCTGATCAGGGCGGCGGCGGTCGCGGCGGTGGCCTGGCTGATCGCGACGGCGGCCTTCCGCGTCTACATAGCCAACTTCAGCTCGTACACGGAGGCGTACGGCTTTCTCGGCGGCTTCATCATCCTCCTGCTCTGGCTCTATCTCACCGGGATCGTGGTGCTGACGGGCGGCGAGCTGGCGGCGGAGATGGAGAAGGAGAGCTAGCGTGGCGAGTACCGGAGACGAGGAACCGGGGCTGGAGATCATCGTCTCCGACGAGCCGCGGGTGGTGTTGTACGCGGAGCGCCTGCGAGACGGCCGCGTCGCGCTGGGAACGCGTCGCCGGCGGGAGGGGGGTTGGGAGCCGGGGGAGCTGTACCTGCTCGAGCCGAGCGCGTATCTCGATCTGGCGGCCTGGTTCGCGCCGCTGGTCTCCGCCGCCTGGATCGACGCGATTCGCGATCGGCAGCCGGAGCCGCTGCGCACCGCCGAGGAGCTGTTCGGAGAGGGAGCCGAGGGCGTGACTCGCCTTGCGGGAGACATGCTCGAGCAGATCCCGCACGCCCTGCTCGCACGCGCCATGATCCTCCTGGCGAACTCCATCGGCCCGGAGGCCCGCAATCGGCTCGTCCAGCAGCTCAACCGCACCACCAATCCGTCGGACGATTCGATGCTGCGTCGCCGGATGGCCGACGAGAGCGAGGCGTTCGCCTACGCGGTCGCAACGGCCGCGTTGTTCGACGCGCTCGCTACGGGGTTGGTGGACGGAGGGGGCGAGGAGGGGTGACGCGCGTGCCAGAACCCGTCAGCGCGCCACGGTCGCCCGGTAGGTCGGCGCGCGCCGGTAGGCGCGATCAGCGCGTTCGCGGTTGATCGTCAGGGCATCAGGCGCCCGGACGCTTCGAGACGGAGAAACGCCTCGACGATATCCGGGTCGAAGTGCCGCCCTGTCTCGCGTCGGATGCTCTCGATCGCCCGGGCGGCCGGCCAGGCCTCACGATACGGGCGGTCGTGCGTCAGGGCGTCGAACACGTCCACCACGGCGACGATGCGACCCTCCAGCGGGATGTCGAGGCCGGCCAGTCCCTGGGGGTAGCCGCTGCCGTCCCAACGCTCGTGATGAGCCCGCGCGATCTGCTCGGCCATCCGGACCAGCGGCGACTCGCTGCGCGCGAGGATGTCGGCTCCGACGGTCGTGTGCGTGTTGACCACCTGCACCTCCTCGTCGGTCAACGGCGCAGGCTTGAGCAGGATCGTGTCCGGAATCCCGATCTTCCCAACGTCGTGCAGCGGCGCCGCGCGCCGGATCAGCTCCACCCACTCGACCGACAGCCCCATCTCCGCCGCGAGCAGACCGGAGTTCTCACCCACGCGCCGGGTGTGCTCCCCCGTCTCACCGTCGCGCGCCTCGACGGCCTGGGCGAGACGCACCAGCATCTCGGCCTGCGCTCCCGCGAGCTCCGCCGTCCGCTCCAGCACGCGATCTTCCAGGTAGCGGTTCCGGCGCTGAATCTCGAGATAGAGCTGCCGGGTCCGCAACAGGTTGCCGATCCGCAGCATGATCTCGTACGTCTCGAACGGTTTGGTCACGAAATCGGCCGCACCCGCCGCGAGCGCGCGCTGCCGCGCGTCGGCGTCGACGTCTGCAGTGAGGACCACGATCGGGAGGATCTCTCCAGGGGCGAGCTCGGCGGTGAGGAGGTCGAGAACGGCGTAGCCGTCCGGCGGCGGCATCCGGAGATCGAGAAGGACCAGGTCGGGCGGGTGGGCGCGGAAGAGCTCGATCGCGCGAGACGACTCCGTCGTCGTCACGATCCGGGTGTACCCCTCCCGTTCGAGCAGCCACTCGAGCATGCGGACGTTCGCCGGCTCGTCGTCTATGATCAGGATCGAGCCGTCACGTTCCGCCGCGCCCGCGGTCATTCGTCGGTGTCGGAGCTGGACGGAACGGCACCGATGACGCGCTGGACCTCACGGCCGAGCTCCTCGAGTCGGACGGGCTTGAGCAGCACGGGGACGCCCCGCGCGGCGAGATGAACCAGCCCCGGCGTCCCCGTGGCGTCCCCGGTGAGGAAGATCAGGCGGCGATCCAGCCCCGCTCCTTGCTGCTGGACCAGGCGCAGCAGCGACTCGCTATCGAGGCCGGGCATGCGCAGGTCGCAAACGACCGCGTCGTAGTCCGACCCATCGAGGAGTCGGCGGAGTTCGGCGTCGTCCGTAGCCGTATCCACGTGATAGCCGAGGCGGGTGAGGTAGCGGGTCGTCGCGCGCCGCGCGGAATCGTCCTCCTCGCCGACGAGCACGCGCAGGTCGCGGGTGGCGAGCGGCGGCCCGGCGGGGTCCAGTACCTCGGCCGCCTCCGCCCGCGTGGCGCAGGGAAGCTCGACCACGAAGCTGGTGCCGCTGGGGCTGCTCTCGACCCGAATCCGCCCGCCGTGCTCGGTGACGATGCTGTGCACGATCGAGAGACCGAGTCCGGTGCCTTCTCCGGGAGACTTCGTGGTGAAGAAGGGGTCGAAGATGCGGTCCCGGTGCTCCGGGAGGATGCCCGGCCCGGTGTCGCCGACGAGAAGCGTGACGCCGTTCGCGCCCAGCGCGGTGCGCAGCAGCAGACGTCGCTCCCCCTCTTCGCTGGCCATCGCCTGCTCCGCGTTCACCAGCAGGTTGAGGACGACCTGCTCCACTTCCCCACGGTTGGCGCGAACCGGCGGAATGTCGCCCGCTAGCTCGTCGACGACGGCGATCCCACGCGTCTCAAGAGAGTAGCGGCGCACTTTCACCACGTGGCGCACCACTTCATTGAGGTCGACGGCGCTCCGAGCGCTGGAATCGTCCTGCGTCTGTCGAGCGAAGAGCCGCAGGTCGGAAACGATCTTCGCTGCCCGGTCGGCCTCCCGCTTGATGATCTCGAGAGCTTCGAGATCCTCGGTTGGCCTCGGCTCCATGAGCATGAGCTCCGCGAAGCTGCGGACGGCGTGCAGCGGGTTGTTGAGCTCGTGCGCCGCGCCGCCCACCAGCGTTCCGACGCTCGCGAGCCTCTCCGCCCTGCGCAGATACCGCTCCTGCTCCAGCTCGTCGGAAATGTCGCGGATCATGCCGAAGAGCAGCGTCGGCTCGTCTCCCTCGCGGTCGATCCGCCCCATGATCAGCTCGAGTGGGATCACGCGTCGGTCGTCGATCCGGCGACGACGCACCCGGCCGACCCATCCACCCTCTTCGATGATGCTCCGCAGGATCTGCCGCTGCTCGGTCGCCGTGCCGCCGTCGAGGGCGAACTCGCGCA
>JAHWJV010000240.1 GCA_019348265.1 Gemmatimonadota bacterium | reverse complement strand
CTTCCGATCGCTCGCCGTCCCGGTCGTGACCGGCGGCGGCGCCGTGCTCGGCGGGCTGTTCTTCGGCCACCCGGAGCCGGGCCGCTTCGGATCGGAGCACGAGACCCTGCTCCTCGGCATCGCGGGACAGGCCGCGACCGCGATCGACAACGCGCGCCTGTTCCAGTCCGCCCAGCGCGAGCTCGACGAGCGGCGCAGGGTCCAGGCTCTCTCTGGCGGGCAGCAGCAGCGAGTCGCCCTCGCCAGGGCAATCGCCCCCGAGCCTCCCATCCTCCTCCTCGACGAGCCCCTCTCCAACCTCGACGCGGCGCTCCGCGAGCGCACGCGTACCGAGCTGCGACAGCTGCTCAAGCGCCTCCGCATGACGGCGGTGTTCGTAACGCACGACCAGGCGGAGGCGTTCGATCTCTCCGACCGCATCGCCATCATGCAGGATGGGCGCATCCAGCAGCTCGGCACGCCGGAGCAGCTGTACCTCGCTCCGGTGAACCCGTTCGTGGCCTCCTTCGTGGGGAAGGCGAACTTCCTCCCTGGCCGCCTTCTGCACGCAGGACCGGAGGCGCTCTGCGAGGTCGCGGAGGGCGTACGCTGGCCCGTTCAGGCGACCGCCGGCGCGGGAGCGGGGCCCGTGCGCGTGCTGCTTCGGCCGGAGTCGCTCCGGCTGGTTCCGGGCGGCTCCGGGGCGGCGGCCACGATCCCCGGCCGCATCGTCGAACGCCGCTTTGGTGGACCGGCGACCATGTACCTGGTCGAGGCCGCCGGGACGACGCTGCTGATCGCCGAGGCAGGGGTGCCGCGGGGTCTGCCGCCGGAGGTGGCGGTGGGTCTGGCCGACGGAGTCGTTCCGCCTGCGTTCGGCGGAGCGAGTACATGAGCGGCGGCCGGCGCCGCAGCGTCTACTGGCTCGCAGCCCCCATCATCCTGCTCCTCTTCTGGCTGGTCCTCTACCCGAACCTGTTCGTCCTGCGGGACTCGTTTCAGGGCGGCGCCGGGGGCCCGTTCGGCCACTACGTCCGCTTCTTCCAGAGCATCTCGGAGCGCGAGGCGCTCTGGAACAGCGTCTGGATCAGCCTCGCCAGCGTGGTTCTCTCCGCGCTCATCGGCGTTCCGCTAGCATTCCTCTTCACGCGCTACGACTTCCCCGGACGGCGCATCCTCGGCGGGCTCGCGGCGCTTCCTGTGCTGCTGCCGCCGCTGGTCGGCGTCATCGCGTTCGTCTTCCTGTACGGGGAGAGCGGCTTCCTCGCGCGCGCGGTCCAGGTGCTCTTCCGGTTGGAAAGCGCTCCCTGGCAGCTCACGGGGGCGTGGGCCATCCTGCTCGTGCATGCGTACACGATGTACGTGTACTTCTTCATGTTCACGAGCGCCGCTCTCGCGCGGCTGGACGACTCGCACTCCGAAGCCGCCGCAGCGCTCGGTGCCTCGCGTCTTACGACGCTCCGGCGCGTCACTCTGCCCATGCTCGGCCCGGCGCTGACCGGAGCCGCGCTGCTGGTCTTCATGACCTCCATGGCCTCGTTCAGCGCTCCGTACGTCTTCGGCGGTGGCTACCGCGTGCTGACCACGCAGGTGTTCGCGAGCAAGCTGAACGGCGACATGGAGATGGCCGCAGTCGAAACGGTGATCCTCGCGGCGGTGTCCATCGTCTTCCTGGTGCTGCTGCAGAGGTACGAGACATCGCGAAGCTACACCGGGGCCGGGAAGGGCACCGCCCCCGCGGTGGCGCGGCCCATCGAGAGCCGCGCGCGTCGCCTGACCCTCTCGGCGCTCGCCTCCGCGCTCGTGGGATTCCTCCTCCTCCCGCACGCGACCGTCCTCCTCGTTTCCTTCGTCCCCGAGGGGAGCTGGACGACGCAGTTCGTGCCTCCGGAGTACTCGATGGGGAATTACCGCTCCCTCTTCACCGAGCAGGACATGCTACGCCCGGTGATGAACTCGCTCAGGATGGCGACGCTGGCGACGCTCGCAAACGTGGTGCTCGCGCTGCCCATCGCGCATCTGATCGTTCGCCGGCGCTTCCGCGGCCGGGGGGCACTCGGAGCGCTGGTGATCCTCCCGTGGGCGCTGCCGGGGACCGTGCTCGCCATCGCCCTGGCGATGACCTTCAGCGTCAACCAGCCGCTGGCAGGGCGGTTCGTGCTGATCGGCACCTTCGCGATCCTGCCGCTGGCCTACTTCATCCGTAACATCCCGCTGGTGACGCGCGCCGCGATGACCAGCTACCAGCAGTTCGATCCGGTGCTCGAGGAGGCGGCCGCCTCGCTCGGCGCATCGTGGGCGACCACGCTTCGCCGTATCGCCATTCCGCTGATCCTGCCCGGCCTGGTCGCGGGCGCGCTGCTGGCCTTCGTCACCGCGCTCGGTGAGTTCGTCGCCTCCATCCTCCTGTATACCTATCGGACGCAGCCGATCTCCATGGCGATCCTGTCCGAGCTGCGCGCCTTCAACTTCGGCGGCGCGGCTGCGTATGGCGTCCTCCTGATCGCCCTGATGGCCATCGTCTTCCTTTTCGGCTATCGATCGGTCAGCGGCGACGCTCGCGGGCTCTGAGACCTCCTCCGCGCAGCCGCCGGGAATGGATCGTGCACCCCGGACCGGGGTAACTCTTTGGTGAGGCGTAAGAAGAGTTCGATTCAGACGGGCGAAGGAGTTGATGAGCATCGATTTCTGGACGATCGGCGTCGTCATTGTGGTCCTGATGTTTCCCGCGATGGTGCAGCTGTACGTGCACCGGCTGCCGGAGGCCCCTTCCTGTCCTACCTGCCAGAGAACGACGCGGCCGATCTCGGAGTGCTACGCGGCGCGGTGGGTGCCCGCGCTGGCGGCCACCAGCGTCGGCGAATGCACGCGCTGCGGTTGGCGTGGACGCATGCGTTGGCGCTGGGCCGCCCGACCGGTCGGTCGCCGTCAGCATTGACGGCAGCCGGCGCGCCCGGTGGCGGAACGACGCCACCCGGGCAATATTCTCGGGCGTCCCCCCGCCCCCGGCGATAATGAAATCGCACACCCACAGCCGCTCCTCCAGCCCGTCTGACCCGCCGCAGCGCGCGCGGCCGCATTCGTCCGAGCTCCCAGAGCCACACCGCGTCGTCCGGTGGCTGTACGTCGGCCGCGTCCTTCTCGGGGCCGCCCTCTTCGCGCCCACCCCCGACGCCTCTCGCTTCGTCGACCGCATCGCCGAGCCGGTCGCGCTGTTCGCGTTCCTTTTCGCCGGCCTCTCCTTCTGGCACACGCACCGGCGGCACCGGCCGCCCGGCGAAACCTTTCTGTACGGGCAGCTCATCTTCGACGCCCTGCTGGTGACTCTGGTCGTCCAGGCGACGGGCGGCGCGGAGAGCGCTTTCGCGCCGCTCTACATCCTTCTCCTCGGAGTCGCCGCGCTCCTTCTGACGGTGCGTGGCGGGACCCTCGTCGGCCTGCTCGCGATCGCGCTGTACCTCGCGAGCACGATCTGGGGTTCGGGCGGGACGCTGGAGAGCGCGGTCGGCTTCCAGATCGGTCTGTTCGTGATCGTGGCGCTGGTGACCGGCTATCTCGGCGCGCGCCTGCGCGCGGCCGGCACCGCGCTCGGCGAGGTCCAGACCGAGCTGGCCCAGCTACGCCTGGATACGAGCGACATCCTCAACACGATGAACACCGGTGTGCTCACCGTCGACGGGGAGGGGGCGCTGGTCTACATGAACCCCGCCGCCGAGGAGATGCTGGACGTTTCGAGCGAGGACTGGGTGGGGAAGCCCGTGCTGGAACACCTGGACGAGATCGCGCCGGGGCTCGGAGAGGTTCTCTCGCGCTCGGCGCGCGACCAGCTGGCACTGCACCGCTTCGAGACCAGTCCGGCGGCGGAAGACTCCTTCGTCCTCGGGGTGAGCACCACGCTGGTGGACCGGCTGGGCGAAGCTCATCCGGTCGTTACCGCCATCTTCCAGGACATCACCGAGAAGAAGCGGGTCGAGGCCCTGCGCCGCCGCGCAGAGCGGCTCGAGGCGATCGCCGGGCTGAGCGCCTCGCTCGCGCATGAGATCAAGAACCCGCTCGCCTCGATCCGCAGCGCAGTCGAGCAGATTGCCTCCGGGCAGATCGACCGAGATGACGACCAGCTGCTGAAGGCCCTGGTGATGCGCGAGTCGGATCGCCTCAGCCGGCTGCTCACGGAGTTCATCGATTTCGCCCGGGTGAAGGTGACCGCCCCGGAGCCCGTCGACCTTCTCCCACTCGTCAGAGACGTCGTCCAGCTCGTGCGCAGCCATCCGGACGCCCAGGGCCGAACCATCGAAGTCAGCGTTCCCGAGGCTGTGGATCAGCTGCGCATCCGGGGGGCGGAAGATCTGCTGCACCGGGCGATGTTCAACCTGGTCCTCAATGCCGTGCAGTGGGCCGGCGCGCCCGGAGAGGTTCGCCTCTCGCTCGACGAGGTCCGCTCCGATCTGCTCTCCCCGGCGCTCGGCGCGCTCAGCCTCATCCGCGTCACGGTGACGGATTCGGGCCCGGGCGTGCCCGAGGCGATCGTGGACAGCATCTTCGACCCGTTCTTCACCCGGCGGCCGGGAGGAAGCGGCCTCGGCCTTGCGCTTGTCCAGCGCGCGGTCGAGGCGCATTCCGGTGCGATCTTCGTCGACAACGGACACGCGAACACCGGCATCGGCGCGACCTTCACCCTGTACCTTCCCGCTCTTCCCAGCCTTCCCGCGGGGGCCGGCAGGGTAGACGCGGCGCCATCTCTCACCACGTCTCATCAAGAGGAGCCTCACCCCCTGTGAGCACCGCCCCGAAGGTCCTGATCGTCGACGACGAGACGTCCATCCTCGACACTCTTCGCATTCTCCTGAAGCGCGACGGGTTCGAGGTGCATACCGCGGTGGGCGGCCAGCAGGGGCTGGATTGGTTGGACAACAACCGCCCCGATTTCATCATCACGGACATCCGCATGCCCGGTGTAGGCGGGATCGAGATTCTCAACACCGCTCGCGAGATCGACGCGACCATCCCCGTCATCCTGATGACGGCGCAGGCGTCGCTCCAGAGCGCGATCCAGGCGGTCAACCAGGGGGCTTACCACTACATCCAGAAGCCGTTCGCGAACGACGAGCTACTGGTCATCTGCCGGAGGGCCGCCGAGTCGCGCCAGCTGAAGCAGGAGAACCAGGCGCTCAAGCGCGAGATCCGCCGCCGCGACGCCAGCGCCCAGGTGGTGCGTCCGATAGGGAAGAGCCGTTCCTTCATCGACGTGGTGCAGCTCGCGGAGACGGTGGCGCCCACGGATTCCACCGTCCTCATCTCGGGCGAGTCCGGTACGGGCAAGGAGGTCGTCGCGCGCTACATCCATGCGCTGTCGGAGCGGACCAGTGGGCCGTTCGTCTCGATCAACTGCGGCGCGCTCCCCGAGAACCTCCTGGAATCCGAGCTCTTCGGTCATGTGAAGGGGTCGTTCACGGGAGCGGTTCGCGACAAGGAAGGGCTCTTCGTCGCCGCCCGCGCGGGCACTTTCTTCCTCGACGAGGTCGGAGAGATGTCGGCGGCCACGCAGGTGAAGCTGCTGCGCGCGCTTCAGGAGCGGGAGGTGATTCCCGTCGGCGCGACAGAGGCCGTCCCGATCGACGTGCGCATCATCGCCGCGACGAATCGGGACCTCGAGGAGGAGATCCGGCGGGGCAGCTTCCGCGGAGATCTGTACTACCGCCTCAACGTGATCACTCTCCACCTGCCGCCGCTGCGGGACCGCGCGGACGTGGTCGTCGAGGGACCGGCCGGCGTGGTGGAGCTGCTCACGTCGCTCTGTCCGGCGATGAAGCGGCGGCTCGCCGGTCCTGGCCATCGGCGGGGATCGACGACCTCGACGCCGCGCCGACGCAGATGCCCGGCGCGCCGTTCCTGTGCTCGCTGCGCGACCCCGACGGCGACCACGTCTGGGTGGTCGCCGACGCGAGGCCCTAGCGCTCGGCGCGGTGCCGCGCGTACATCTCGAGCGCGGCGACCTGACCCGGGTCCAGCGACGGGCGCACCGTCGAGAGAGCCTGC
>JAHWJV010000023.1 GCA_019348265.1 Gemmatimonadota bacterium | reverse complement strand
CTCGTCCGAACTCGCCGCCTGCCCGTTCACATAGGTGGAATTGTTGTAAGAGTCGAGAATCTGCAGCTCGTACCCCGCGTCTCCTGGACCCGTGGAAGCGAGGAAGAGGCCGCTGTTGCCGCGGGCCTGGCCGGTCTCGGTCGTGCCTTCCGGGACGCGCCACTCGAGGTGAAGCTGGTAGTTCGTGAAGCTGCGCTTCGTCTCGATGTTGCCGATCCCGCGCTGCTTGTTGACGGTGAATACGCCGTTCCCCACCGTCCACCCTGCCGGTGCCTTGTCGTTCGTATTGACCCACTGGTCGAGGTTACGGCCGTCGAAGAGGATGATGGCATCCGCTGGTGGCGGTGCCGAGACGAAGGGGCCGGGCGTCACCATTCGCGGCACGGGCTCCCACACCTCGGTCGCGGCGGGGCTGGGGCGCGCGGCTGTCGCGGCGGCGGGGGCCGCCGCGCCGGCGGGCGGAGCTTGCTGTGCCGCGACCGGGACGCCCACCAGCAACGGGACGGCGGCCGTCAGCACTCTGCGGAGGTGCATGTTCATCATGCGGGGACGGTTCGGGGTGAGACTTTCACGCGCGAGGCCTCACGGATTGTGACCGCCGCCAAGCGCGGTGTCAAGCATCCCCCTCCCACGGAGCCCGGCGCTCGAACGGCGCGCCGGGCTCCGAGCGCGTCAGAGCAGCTTCTTCGCCTTTTCTATAAGCCCGGGGGGTCGGTCATCTGGTCCATCTGCGCGTGACCGCGCGGATCGGGCGCGCCGAGGTTCGGCTCGTCGCCGGCGGGTGACATCGAGACGTAGGAGAACTCGCCCTTCCCGTCCAGAGAAGGGCCGCTCGTCCAGCGCGCCTCCGGCGCGGGCTCCGGCGTACGCAGCGTGGACATGAAGGCGTAGCTGAACTTCTGATTTTCCTCCGTCTGCGGGAAGCTGTTGGGGATAGGGTGCACCTTCGCGAGCCCGCCCATCTCCTCGATCACGGCGAGCCACTGGTTCTGGTGCATCGTGTCCCGGGCGATCAGGAAGGAGAGCATGTCCTTCATCCCCGGGTCGTCGGTCATCTCCCAAAGCCGGGTGGCGAGCACGCGCCCGGTCGCCTCGGCGGCAACGTTGGCGTACATGTCGGCGGCAAGGTTGCCGCTCGCGTACACGTGTGAGGCGTCGAACGGCGTACCGTTCGCATCCTCGGGCAGCGCCGCGTGCCCGGTGGAGAGGAAGTGGCGCGGGTTCATCCCGCCGAGCACCGCCGCGACCAGCGGGTTCTTCGCCGCCTCGTCCTTCAGTTCCACCGGTGCGCCCTCCAGGTTCAGGGCGACGGCGGTGGAGAGCATCTCGATATGCCCGATCTCCTCCGTGCCTGTCTCCAGGAGCATGTCGCGGTACTTCGTCGGCCCACGGCTACCCCATGCCTGGAAGAGATACTGGAGCATGACGCGGATCTCGCCCTCCACCCCGCCGATGGCCTGCTGGAGCATCTTGGCGAACAGCGGGTTCGGCGTGTCTACGCGAACGGTGTACTGAAGCTTGCGGTCGTGATAAAACATCTGCGATCCTCCTTGGGTCTGCCGGTGAACCTGCTGTCGGGACGCGGTGGAGTAGCAAGAGGAAGACCCGCCCTGGCCAGGCGATCGAAGCCGGCGCTCGGATCGGATCGAACTTTTCTGAGACGCACGCACCACCGATCGAGGCATGACACCCTTCGGGCTCACGTTACGACGTGTCCCTGATCGCCGATGGCGTGCGGATCGGATAACTCCTAGGAATGCCGTGTCGCGCCCGCGGATTCGTCCGGATATGGGATGCGGCCGTCCCGTAACCGGTCAGCCGTCGCGTGGCGGCGGGGAGGGTGTCGCGGGTTATCTCAGGGTGCCACAAGCACTTGCGAATCGTGCCACAAGCGGCTGCTAAATCGCATTGGGAGAGAGCGTCCAGACGGTTTCACTCTCCACCCATGAGGCTACCCTGAGCACCTCGATCATCACCGCGGTCCGCGACTACTTCTTTAACGAGCGGGGCGTCGTCCCCGGACTGGCGTCCTGGCGCCGCCGACTGCCGTACCCGACGCTCGTCGCCTGAGATGCGGAGCAGCGCACCGGGCTACTCTCGCCCCGTCACGGCGGGGCGGTGAGTGGCCGGCCGCGCTGCCCTACGGCGACGCCCGATTCCAGGTTAAATTCAGCGCCGCCATCCGCGGCGCGTTTTGTTTTGCTCCACCCTCGTTACTCCACCAGCGCGGCTACGATGCGAAGAATCGTCCTGCTTCTGTCTCTGCTGCTACTCCCGCTCGCCGGATCGGCGCAGGAGCGAGCGCGCCCCACGCGCGCCGATACGCTGCGCGGCTCGATCGGCCCGGAGCGCGCCTGGTGGGACGTCACCTTCTACGACCTGGCGGTTCGCATCTCGCCGGCCGACAGCAGCGTCCGCGGCAGCAACGCGATCACCTACCGGGTGGTAGCTCCCGCGCGGGAGATGCAGATCGACCTGATGCGCCCGCTGGTGGTCGACAGCATGCTCCAGGACGGCCGTCGCGTCTCCTATCGGCGTGAGGGTGACGTCTTCTTCGCGGCGCCGCCGGCGCCTCAGGCGCTCGGCTCGGTCAGGACGCTGACGGTCTACTACCAGGGGAAACCGGGGACGGCGGTGAACCCGCCGTGGGACGGAGGCTTCGTGTGGGCGCGCGACCCCGAGCGGAGGCCGTGGGTCGCGACGGCCGTGCAGGGGCTCGGCGCCAGCTCCTGGTGGCCGAACAAGGATACGCAGGCGGAGGAGCCCGACAGCCAGCGCATCGCCGTCACCGTCCCATCGCCGATGGTGAACGTCTCCAACGGGCGGCTCCGCGGCACCCGGGCGAACACGGATGGGACCACTACCTACGAGTGGTTCGTCAGCAGTCCCATCAACAACTACAACGTCGCGGTGAACGCCGGCAGCTACGCCCACTTCAGCGACGTGTACGCGGGCGAGAGCGGCCCGCTGACGCTCGACTACTGGCCGCTCGCGAGCCGCCTGGAGCAGGCCCGCCGCCAGTTCGCGCAGGTGAAGCCGATGCTCGCCTGCTTCGAGAGCTGGTTCGGGCCGTTCCCGTGGTACGAGGACGGCTTCAAGCTGGTGGAGACGCCCTACCTGGGTATGGAGCATCAGAGCGCCGTCGCCTACGGCAACAACTACATGAACGGGTACCTCGGGCGGGACCTCTCCGGGACGGGCCACGGCGCGGGGTGGGACTACATCATCGTTCACGAGAGCGGCCACGAGTGGTTCGGGAACAACATCACCACTCGCGACATCGCCGACATGTGGGTACACGAGGGGTTCACCACTTACTCGGAAGGCATCTTCGTCGAGTGCAACGCCGGTAAGCAGGCGGGCGCGGAGTACCTCACTGGGCTGCGGCAGAACATCGAGAACAAGGTCCCGATCGTGGGCACGTACGGCGTGAACCAGGAGGGTTCCGTCGACATGTACTACAAGGGCGCCAACATGCTCCACACCATCCGCCAGGTCATCGGCGACGATGCGCGCTGGCGGGCGATTCTGCGAGGGCTGAACTCCGAATTCCGTCACCAGGTCGTCACCGGCAACCAGGTGCAGCAGTACGTCAGCCGTCAGAGCGGCCGAGATTTGGGGAAGGTGTTCGAGCAGTACCTCACCACGACACGCGTACCCGTGCTCGAGTACCGCATCGCGGGGCCGACCTTCAGCTATCGCTGGGCGAACGTCGTCCCCGGGTTTGACATGCCGGTGAGCGTACGATTGGGCGCGAGCGGCTACGTTTCGATCTCTCCCACCGCCACGTGGAAGAGCGCGCCGCACCGGCTGCAGAACGAGGCCGCGTTCGAGGTCGATCCCAGCTTCTACGTCACCTCTCGGAGGGTGAACTAGCTCGGTGGGCGCGGCACTCGGGACGGTAGACCCTTCGGCGACGCTTCTGGCGCTCTGGTTCGGAACGTTCGCGGTGTGCGTGATCGGCGCGGTGATCCCCTTCGTCAACACCGAGATCTACCTGCTCTCGGTGTCGGCGCTCTCACCGCGTGCCTTCGTCGTGCCGCTGGTGTTCGCGGCCACGGCCGGGCAGATGGCCGGCAAGGTCGCAATGTTCTACGCCGGTCGTGGCATGCTGCGCGTTCGCGGTGAGCGGTTGCGGAAGGGTCTCGCTGCGACGCGGGCGCGGCTCGAAGCGCGGCCCACTTTCGCCAAGCTCGTGCTCTTCAGCAGCGCCACCTTCGGCATTCCTCCACTCTACGTCATGGCGGTCGCATGCGGCGCCGTGGGGATGGGGGTAGTCCCGTTCGTGGCGATCGGCACCGTGGGCCGGCTGATCCACTTCGCCGCAGTGGCCCTGCTCCCGCAATACGCCAGGTCGTTGATGGGCTGACACGGCCTCGCACCTTCGTACTCTCGCACTTTCCCCTTCATGGTCAAGCTGGTCTGCATCGACATCGATGGTACGCTGGTGGGCGCGTCCGGGACGGTTCCGGCGGAGGTCTGGGCGGCGGCGGCCCGCGCGCGGACCCAGGGAATCCGGCTGGCCATCTGCTCGGGCAGGCCGGCGTTCGGGCTCGCGCGCGCGTACGCGGAGCAGCTCGACCCGGCCGGCTGGCATGTCTTCCAGAACGGCGCGAGCGTGCTCCACCTGGGCAGTGGCGAGTCCCGGTCCAGCAAGCTGTCGACGCGCGGGGTGGATTGGCTGCTCGCGACGACCCGCTCCACCGGTAGGGTCCTCGAGCTGTACGACGACGAGGCGTACGCGGTGGAGAGTGATGGCGACCGGGCCCGCAGGCATGCGGGCCTGCTCGGCGTACAATTTCGGCCGCGAGCGTTCGGCTCGCTTCGGGGTCCCATCGTGCGCGCGCAGTGGCTGCTCCCGCACCGAGAGGCGGAGGCCGTGCTCGCCGAGACGCACCCTGATCTGCACTACTCGCACTCCAGCTCGCCGGTAATGGCCGACACCTCCTTCATCAACATCACCCCCGCCGGCGTCGACAAGGCCAGCGCGGTGCGGGTGGTCGCGAACGCGCACGGCATTCCGCTGGACTCGGTGATGATGGTGGGTGACGGGCTCAACGATCTCGGGGTGATGGCCGTGGTGGGGCACTCCGTGGCGATGGGGAACTCGGAGCCCGAGGTGCTCGAGGCGGCCGACTACACCGTAGCCGAGGTCGACCACGGGGGGCTGGTGGAGGCGATTGGGCTGGCGATGCGGCTCGACGCGGCCCGGAGCCGCGGCCGCCGCCGCACCGCCGTCCGCGGATGACGGAGGCTTTCTACGCGTGACCGTCAAGCTCGACCGCACGCTGAAGCGCGAGATCCAGGTGGAGGGTGTGGCGTATACGCTCACCATCACGCCCGAGGGCGTGAAGCTGGCGGAGAAGGGGCGGCGAAAGGGGCAGGAGCTGCTCTGGAAGGACATGGTGAGCGGTGACGCCGCGCTGGCGGCGGCCTTGAACGCCTCCCTCCAGAAAGTACGCTAGTTCGCTCCGCGCGGGTGCTGAGTAGCTGCGCCACGCGCGGGCGGCGGAAGCTTGCTGGGCCCCTGACCCGCGCGGTAGCTTTGCCGCATGGACCAGTTCCACCGCGATGTGCTCGAGCTGCTCAGCTTCTCGCTCCGTCACGAGGCGGCGGCGGCGCAGCTCTGCTTCCCGATGTTCAACCGCGAGCAGATCCGGTCGTTGTACGACATCCCGCGCGAGGTGCGGGAGCGAATCTGGGCCAACCGTGCCCTCCCCGAGTACCGCTCTCTGTTCGAGGGGCTGACGAACCCGCTCGCGCCGCCGTGAGCCGCGCTCCCTGAGGAAGCGCCGCTCCTGGTTCGGACACCGGTCGTTCCAAACCGATAGCGCGCGAGTGTGGTCACCAGCTTCCGGTCCGGCCGCCCCGCGGTGGAGTGGGTCGAAGGGTGCTCCTGGCGGCTCTGCCGTGGAGGCTCGTAAACCGATGGGGCTGAAGGCCCGCATCCTGCGGGTGGTCGCGGGTTTGCTATCTCTCGTTCAGGACTGCCTTCTTTACCAGTTAGAGGTTTCGACGGGATGCGGGAGTCCAATCAACCGAGGGGTTCCGAAAAAACGGGAGCGGATTTGCTCCTCGCTCGTCTCGACCGTGCATCCGGGCTGGTGGATGACGAGCGGTATTGGGATGCGCGGGGTGCGCTCTATGGCAGGCGCTGGACCGAGGATCTGGATCTGGCGACCGTGTCGCCTCAGGTGCTCCAGAGGGCGCAACAGTTCGTAGACGCCGCATGCGACGCGCTCACGGGGCACGACGCAAATCCGCAGGTTGCACGCAACTACCTTCTCCAGGCGCGCAGAGCCCTCACGGGCTGATCCGCCGAGCCGAGCCCTTCGCCTCCCTTCAGCTCGATGCCCTTAGCCCCGCCGGAGCACCGCGCTGATCCAGGCTGACCCCGAAGCGGGTTCGATCGGGAACGCCCACTGTCGCGCTCGTTGCCGTACGCGAGAGGGGGCCGAACCGCCGCGTTCGCCCGTCGTGTTTTGTGGACCCGCTTGCTAGCGAGGGAGCAGGCGGGACATTTTCGCACGGGCCGGCGAATGCCGAGTGCGCGTTCCCTCCGGAGGTGTGCCGATGGTCCTGCCGCGAAGACCGAGATCTCTCTGGGGGGCGCTTGCCTGCGTGCTGCTGCTGACCAGCTGCTCCTCGGGCGCTGCCCGCACCCAGGCGCGTGGGATCCAGCTCGATTCCGCCGCCCTGCTGCGGCGGGTGGAGGTGCTTGCCGCGGACTCGATGGAGGGGCGCGAGACCGGCACTCCCGGAAACGCGCGAGCGCGTCGCTACCTGCTCCGGGAGCTGACTCGTATCGGGCTGGAGCCGATTGGCGGGTCGTACGAGCACCCCTTCGAAATCTCCGGCCGCGCCGGCGCGACGTCCGGGCGCGGCGTGAACCTCATCGGAAAGTTCACCGGAACGCGCTTTCCGCAGCGCTATCTCGTCCTCACCGCTCATTACGACCACGTCGGCATCGGCCGGCCGGTCCAGGGCGACTCCATCTACAATGGCGCCGATGACAATGCCTCCGGGGTAGCGGCGCTGCTCGCTATCGCCGAGCACTTCCGACGGGAAGCACCGCAGGCGACCCTGCTGCTGGCGCTGCTGGACGCGGAGGAGATCGGGTTACACGGTGCAGTGCGGCTGGTGCAGAGCCCGCCCGTCCCGATCGACTCGGTACTCGCCAATGTGAACCTCGACATGGTGAGTCACAGCGCGCGGGGCGAGCTGTACGCCGCGGGCCCCGGGCGGTACCCGTTCCTGCGCCCGATCCTCGAGCGGGTCGCCGCACGCGCGTCGATCCGGCTCCTGTTCGGCCACGATCGTCCTGGTGCGGGGGAGGGCTACGACTGGACTCTGCAGTCGGACCATGCCGCCTTCCACCGCGCGGGAATCCCGTTCGTCTATTTCGGCGTGGAGGATCACCCGGATTACCACAAACCCTCCGACGAGGCGCGGTCCATCACCCCCGCCTTTTTCGTGGCCGCCACCCGGACTTTGATCGACGCGGTACGCGCGCTGGACGGGCAGGTCGAGGAGCTCGCACGGCACAGGCGGTGAAGAAGGCTCTGCCGCTCGCCCGTGGCCGAACTCGCGCGGCATCTCGCGCGCATGGGTGAACATGCTTTCGGCGGCTTGCTTCGCCCCCCTCTGGTGCCGCGAGACCCTTAGGTACCACTGTCGGACCTGGAGCCATTGACTGATGAAGCAGAAACTTCGTCGACTGGCGATCGCGACTGGGCTGCTCCTGTCCGCCGCGCCCGCTGGCGCTCAGACCTTCGCGGAGGGCGACTCCGTCCTGCGGAAGATCTGGACGGAAACCTATGAGCGGTCCCAGCTGCAGCCGCTCGCGCAGACGCTGCTCGATTCTATCGGCCCGCGGCTCACCGGCTCGCCGGGGATGCAGGCGGCGAGTGACTGGGCGGTCGGGAAGTACCGCGAGTGGGGGATCCCCGCCCGGCAGGAGCAGTACGGCACCTGGCGCTCCTGGCGTCGGGGCGTGACCCACGCCGACCTCGTCGCGCCGCGCGTTCGGTCGCTGGAGGCGACGATGCTCGCCTGGAGCCCGGGCACGCGAGGAGCGGTGGAGGGCGCGGTGGTCGCGCTCCCCGAGTCGGGCTTCTCCGCCTGGCTGCCCTCCGTCCGCGGCAAGTACGTGCTCATCTCGGCGCCCCAGCCGACCTGTCGCCCGGACGAGAACCTGGCGGAGTTCGCACGGCCGCAGGCGTTCGAGCGGCTGCAGCAGGAGCGGACCGCGCAACGAGCGGCCTGGGCGCGCCGGGTGCAGGCTTCGGGGCTCTCCGGAGTCGCCCTCTACCGCCGCCTGGAGGCGGCGGGCGCGGCTGGCTTCCTCACCTCCTCCTGGTCCGGCGGGTGGGGCGTCGATCAGATCCACAGGGCCTACACCGAGAGCGCGCCGATGCTGGACGTCTCCTGCGAGGACTACGGCCTGCTCGCGCGACTCGCTCTGAACGGGCAGGGCCCGGTCCTGCGCGTGCAGGCGGAGGCGGAGTTCCTGGGCGAGCGGCCCGTGTTCAACACCGTCGCGGAGATCCGCGGAGCGGAGCTTCCCAACGAGTACGTGCTCCTGTCGGCGCACTTCGACTCCTGGGACGCTGCCTCCGGCGCGACGGACAACGGCACCGGCACGGTTACGATGATGGAGGTGATGCGCATCCTGAAAACCGCGTACCCGCGTCCCCGGCGCACCATCCTGGTCGGCCACTGGAGCGGCGAGGAGCAGGGGCTGGACGGATCGGAGGCATTCCGCTCAGACCACCCGGAGATCGTCGCCGGGCTGCAGGCGCTGCTGAACCAGGACACCGGCACCGGTCGCGTCACACGCGTCGCGATGCACGGGCTCGCTCGGGCCGGCTCCTTCTTCGAGCGGTGGCTCGCGCGCGTTCCGACGCAGATCACCGAAGGCATACGCCTCGACGCCCCCGGCGCGCCGCGCAGCGGCGGGAGCGACTACTCGTCGTTCCTCTGCACGGGCGCGCCCGCTTTCGAGCTGGGCTCGCTCGGCTGGGGCTACAACCCGTACACCTGGCACACCAACCGCGACACCTACGACAAGATCTCCTGGGACGATCTGCGGAGTAACACCGCGCTCATCGCCATGCTCGCCTACATGGCCGCGGACGACCCGCAGAGGATTCCGCGGGACCGCACCCCCCTGGTGAATCCTAGGACCGGCGCCCCGACCCAGTGGCCGGCGTGCGAGCAGGCCGAGCGTTCCGGCCGCTGAAGTGAAACGCTGCCGGGGTCAGTCGGAAGGCGCGGTGCAGCTACGCCATCCGGCGGGGCGATGCGCGACGTGGGCTTCCTTTGTCCTCGCTGGCGGCGCCTCGCGCACTCGCCTAACCTTCGGTGAAACTCTCACCCTCTTCGACAGGAGCCATGATCCTCGACTCGCTGTCCCGCGCTGAGCAATACGGCGCCCTTGGCCCACGCATCGCGGCGGGGATCGGCTACCTCGCTTCCTTCGAACCGTCCACGCCGGTGGGTCGTCACTTGATCGACGGTGAGGATCTCTTCGCAATGGTGCAGGAGTACCACACGGCCCCGGCGACGGAGAAGCGTTTCGAGTCGCACCTGCGCTACATCGACATTCAGTACGTGGTGAGCGGCCGGGAGCGCATGTTGTACGCGCCTGCCGACACGCTCGACGTGCAGACTCCGTACAATGACGAGAAGGACGTCGCCTTCTACCAGGACCCCCCCGCCAGCAGCTCGCTGCTGGTCGTCCCCGGCCAGTTCGCTATCTTCTTCCCCACCGATGGGCACAAGCCGGGGTGCATGGCGGGTGGACGGGAGACGGTACGCAAGGTGGTCATCAAGCTGAGGGTGCCCGGCTGACGAATGCCCCCACCGGAGAGGAAGGAGTGGCCATGCTGCATCATCGACACACCCGACTCGCGATCGTCGCCGCCGCCGTGGCTCTCGTCCTCTCGGTGCTGGCGATGTGCGGCCAGGTTCGCGCGGACGCGGTGACCGCGCAGGCGCCGGCCAACTGTGGGATCGCGATCCATGGAGGAGCCGGGACCATCGAGCGCGGGAGCATGACCCCGGAAATGGAGGCGGAGTACACCGCCGCGCTCAACACCGCCCTTCGCGCGGGGCACGCCGTCCTCGACCGCGGCGGCAGCAGCCTCGACGCCGTGCAGGCGGCGATCCGCGTGCTGGAGGACTCGCCTCTGTTCAACGCGGGAAAGGGCGCGGTGTTCACGGCCGCCGGAAAGAACGAGCTAGACGCCTCCATCATGGACGGGCGGAACCGGATGGCGGGCGCGGTCGCTTCGCTTCGCCACGTGAAGAACCCCATCGACCTGGCGCGGCTGGTGATGGAGAAGTCGCCGCACGTGATGATGGTCGGGGAGGGCGCGGAGGCGTTCGCGACGGAGCGGGGGATGGAGCTGGTTCCAGAGAGCTACTTCCACACGGAGCGGCGCTGGCGCGGGTGGGAGCAGAGGCGGGAGGAGGAGCGCAGACGGGGCGGCGTGCCACGGGATACCACCGCCATGGATGCTGATCCGGGGAATGATCCGGAGCGGAAGTTCGGGACGGTAGGGGCGGTGGCGCTCGATCGAGCCGGCCACCTCGCGGCCGGCACCTCGACCGGGGGGACGTCCGACAAGCGCTGGGGCCGCGTCGGTGACGCGCCGATCATCGGCGCCGGTACCTACGCAGACGACCGGTGCGGAGCGGTATCGGCCACGGGGCAGGGCGAGTTCTTTATCCGCGCGGTCGTGGCCTACGACATCTGCGCGATCGCGCTCTACGCCCGGATCCCGCTCCGCGACGCCGCGCACCGGGTCATCATGGAGAAGCTGGTGCGGATGGGCGGCGAGGGCGGCGTGGTGGCCATGGACCCGCAGGGCGTCCCCTCCTTCCCGTTCAACACCAGCGGGATGTACCGAGGCTACCTCGGCAGGGACGGCAAGCCGTTCATCGGGATCTACCGCGACTGACGGATGGCGCCAGAGGAGGCGACCCGCCGACTCCACCCGGCGGACTCGGCGAGCCTGGCGATCCTGGCCGTGGTGACGGTCACCCTCGCGATCTCTACCTCGCGCGGCGCCGACCTCGGAAACGCCCTCGCCCTGCACGCCGCGCTTCTCGCGTCGTATGCGGTGATATCCGTCGCACTGCGCCGACGTCCCGCGACCCTGCTCCGCGGCATCCTCGTCGTCGCGGTGATGTTCACGCTCTACACCACGCTCGGCCACGTGGCCTTCGCGGCGATGCCGTGGATCGCGGATCCCTGGCTGGAAGCCGCCGACCGCGCGCTCTTCCTCGGCCCGTCCCCTTCGTTGATCCTGGCGCCACTCGGCGCCACCCGCTGGGCCGAGATCCTGAGCATCTTCTACGCGGCGTTCATCCCCTACCTCTACCTCTCGATCTTCCTCGGGCTGATCGGGCGGCCGGAGGGTGAGAGGAGCGAGTTCGTGACCGGCTTCGCCGTTCTCTACGCGCTCAGCTTTCTCGGCTACCTCTTCCTGCCGGCGCGCGGGCCGATCGTGGAGCTTGCGGACCAGTTTCCGACGCCCGTGCAGGGCGGCTACTTCCACGCGCTGGTGCTCCGCTCGGTGGAAGCGGCCGGCGGGCCGCACGGCGCCTTCCCCAGCCTTCACGTGGGCGCGTCGTTTTACGCGGCGCTGTTCGATCTCCGGCAGGGGAACACGCTGCGCGCCCTGATCTACGCGCCGCTGCTGGTGCTGATCGTTCTGGCCACGCTGGTGCTGCGCTACCACTACGTCGTCGACCTGATCGCTGGCGTAGCGCTCGCTCTGCTCGCGAGCAGGATCACGGGACGCCGCGCACCCTCGCCGCTCGCCGCCGAGGTGGCCTCATGATCTACCGCTTCGTACGCGCGATCTGGCGGGCCGCACTGTTCGGCTTCTTTCGACGCATCGACGTCCAGGGACGCGCGAACGTGCCGGCCGTGGGGCCGACGCTGATCGTCTCGAACCACGCCAACGCCTTCATCGACGGTCTGCTCTTCGTCACCGAGCTCGAGCGCCCCGTCACCCTCACCGCCAAGAGCACGCTCCGAAAGAACCCTCTCCTCCGCCCGGTGATGCGGGCGCTCGGCGTGATCGAGCTGCAGCGGGTCCAGGACGCGGGCGTCGGCGGCGCGCGAGTGCAAAACACCGACGCGCTCGCCGCCTGCCGCGACGTTCTCTCCGCGGGCGGTACGCTGGTGATCTTCCCGGAGGGGGTGAGCCACTCCGAGCCCTCGATTCGTCCCTTCCGCACCGGAGCCGCGCGGATCGCCCTCGATTACGATGACGAACGGGACGGGGGAGAGCCGCTCCGCGTCGTTCCCGCCGGGCTGCACTTCGAGGCGAAGGAGCGTTTCCGTTCTCAGGCGGGCATCGTATTCGGGGCGCCGCTGGACCTCACGGCTTGGCGTGCGGAGCATCCCGCCGCCGGCGCCCGGGAGCTCACGGCGGAGATGGAGGCGCGCATCCGGGCGGTCACCGCGAACTACGCCACCGACCGGGATATCCGCAAAGTGGAGAGCGCCGCGCGGCTCCTCGAGGGAGCCAACGCGCCGCCCCCGGCACTCGGCCGTGAGACGCCCCCGGATCTGGCCGCACACGCCGCGCTCGTCCGGCGGCTGCAGGTCGGTCAGGCGTGGCTCGCGGGGGAGCGCGCCGCCGAGCTGCAGTCCCTCGAGATGCGGCTGGAAAAGTTCATGGGCGAGATGGATCGCCTCGGGATCACGGTACCGGAGCTGTTCATGCGCCTCGACCGGCCGAGCGCCGCCTTCTTCCTCTTTCGAGAGCTGGAGCTCCTCGTCGTGGGGAGCACCGTTGCCGCCTGGGGGACCATCAACCACATCTTCCCCTACTCCCTCGTTCGCATCCTCGTGCGGAACGTCTCGACCGATCGCGACCACTTTGCGTCCAACGCGGTTTTCATGGGAACGCCCGTCTTTCTCCTCTTCTATCTCCTGCAGACCGCCGCGGTAGCCTGGCTCGCCTCCCCCTGGTGGGCGGCGCTGTATGCGGTATCCCTGCCCTACTCGGGGGCGGTGGCGGTGCTCTACCAGGATCGCGCTGGGGGAGCGCGGCGTCGCGCCCGCACCTTCCTGCTTTTCCGCCGCGACCCCGAGGGACATCAGATCCTGATGACGGAGGCCCGCTCGATCCTCGCCGACTTTCACCGCCTGGCGGCGGAGTACGAGGCAGCTACCCGATGACCCAGATGACAGGCTCCCTGCTTCTCGAGTTCAGCGACCCCGCCGCGGTGGAGGCCTCGCTCACCGGCGGAAAGGGCGCGAGCCTGTCGCGGCTCACCCAGGGCGGCTTCACCGTTCCGCCCGGGATCATCGTCCCGGCGAGCGCGTACCGGATCTTCCTGGCGTCGGTTGAAGGGGTCGAGGAGGAGCTCGCCGCCCTTCGTCCGCTGGACGCGGCCGCGCTGCACGAGCAGTGCGCCCCCATCCGCGCGCGACTGGTCGCCCATCCGCTCCCGCCGGAGCTGGAGGAGGCGCTGCACGGGCGGCTTCCGGCGCTGCTGGGGGAGGGGAGCGTTTCCGTCCGCTCGTCTGCGACGCTAGAGGACCTCGCGGGAGCGGCCTTCGCGGGGCAGCACGACACCTATCTGAACGTGGCCGGCGTCGAAGAGATCATCGCCTCGGTACGCCGCTGCTGGGCCTCGCTCTGGGAGGACCGCGCGGTCAGGTACCGGTACGAGCGCGGCTTCGGGGTCGCGGAGGCCGCGATGGCTGTCGTGGTGCAGCGCATGGTGGCCAGCGAGGTGGCTGGCGTCGCTTTCTCCATGAACCCGGTCAGCGGAGACATCGGTGAGGTTGTCGTCAACTCCGCCTTCGGGCTCGGGGAGACGGTGGTCTCGGGAGAGGGCGGTATCGACCAGTTCATCGTCTCGAAGGAGAGCGGCGAGGTACTCCAGCGGGTGATTGGAACCAAGACGCACGCCCTGCTCTCCAACCCTGCTGGCATCGAGCGGGTAGAGCTTCCCGGCGAGCGTCGCGACGCGCCTTCCCTCTCCGACGACGAGCTGGCGCGGCTCGCGGAGCTCGCGCTGCGGGTGGAGCGCTTCTACGCCTTCCCGCAGGACCTGGAGTGGGCGCTCGCCGGCGGCGAGCTGTACCTCCTTCAGTCGCGGCCCGTCACCGAGTTCCCGGCGCGCTGGACGCGCGACGAGTCGGCCGAGCGCTTCCCCAACCCGGTGACGCCGCTCACCTGGGACTTCACCACGGAGGGCTTCCACGAGTCGCTCGCCGACTCGCTCGCCATGCTCGGCTACCCACCCTTCAACGGGCGCTGGTTCGAGCGGCTCGACGGGTATGTCTACGGCAATCAGACCGCCGTGCAGCTCTTCACCGCCGGACTACAGGTCCGCTTCGACTCGCTGGACGAGCTCGCGGCGAAGAAGGACGAATGGGCCGAGCGCTACCGCTGGGTTCAGGAGCTCCCCGTCACCTGGGCTCGCGACCTGGACCGTTACCTCCTCGCCCTCGGCCGGTTCGCCTCCGTGGATCTCACCGCGCTGGACGACGAGGCGCTCTGGCGGCACCTGCTGGCGGTGGACACGCTCGGACGCGAGTACTTCCGCCCGAACATCGCGATCTCCATCACCCAGGGCGTGCTGCACCGGACGCTCTTCGCCCTGGTCGCGCAGCTCGTCGGCCGCGAAGGCGCGCCCGTCCTTTACGACTCGCTGACCTGCTTCTGCGACACCAAGACGAACCTCGTCAACGCCGACCTGTACCGGCTCTACCTGATCGCCCGGGCGGATCCCGAGCTCCAGTGGCTCCTCACCCAAGTGGACCGTCGCGATCTCTGGGAGTCCGGACCGCTCGCGCGATTTCCCACCTTCGGGGCCGCCTTCCGGCGCTTCCTGGAGAACCACGGCCACCGCGAGGTGGACTTCGACGCGTACGTCCCCACCTGGAGCGGTCAGCCGTGGACCGTTCTCGAGAACCTTCGCCTGATGCTCCTCCAGGGCGAGATCTCCGACCCCGCGGCTCGCGAGGTCGAGCTGCGCGGCCGCCAGTCCCAGGCGGAGCGCGACTATCTCTCCGCCCTCCCGGCGGAGCTGCGGAACTTCGGCGCGGAGCTGGTCCGCCTCACCCGCGCCTACACCGGGCTCGACGATCTCGAGCACTACCAGACCACGCGCCTGTCCATCCCCTTCCGCGCCGCGCTGGTGGAAGTGGGACGGCGGCTGGTCCGCCGCCGGGTGATCGTCCAGCCGGAGGACGTCTTTTTCCTCCGCAAGTACACGCTCACCGCGCTGATGGAGGGCGGCGACGACCCCGCCGCCGCCGAAGAGGCGCGCCGTGAAAAAGCCGCCTACGACGCCGCCCGCGCCACCACCCCGCCGCGTGTGCACGGCGAAGAGCCTGCTCCCGCGGGTGACGCCCTGCGCGACGGCGTAGGCCAGCGCGCCGAGCGACCCGACGAACGCCACCCACCGGCCCACCCGCGCGGGCAGGAACAGCGCGATCAGGCCGGCCACCGCGGGCAGCCAGAGCATGTACGAGAGGTGCAGGGTCACGCGGCTTCGATCAGGAAGTAGAGGAGGACGCCCCCGATGCCGAGGAGCATGAGCGCGGCGTAGCCGCGCAGCAGGCCGGTCTGGCGCGAGCGCACGGCGGCGCTCCCGGCGCGCACCAGTCCGGTTGGGCCGCCGACGAACAGGCCGTTGACGACGAGCCGCTCGAAGACGGCCTGCCCGAAGCGCCCGAACCAGGCGAACGGCCGCACGATCAGGCCGTCGATGAGCTCGTCGAAGAACCACTTGCGCGAGAAGAGCCCGTGCAGCGCGCCGAAGCGCGCGCGCAGCGCCCCCGGGCGGGCCGGCTCGCGAACCCACAGCACGTAGGCGATCCCGATGCCCAGGAGGCTGAGGATCGCGCCGAGCAGCAGGCCGCCGTACTCGAGCGTGTCGGACGGCTTGACCTCCTCGAAGAGCCGCGACTCCGCGAACGTCGGCTCGAGGAAGGTCTCGAGCAGGTGGGTGACGCCCGGGATCTGCAGGAAGCCGCCGACGATCGCGAGCACGGCGAGCACCGCCATCGCGGCCTTCATGGTCGCGGCGCGCTCGGCGATGTGGTGGTCGGCGCCGGGGAACCCGACGTCCGAGTCCTCCTCCTCGCCCGTGGCCGGGTTCGTGTGGACCTCGGCGTGGTGGAGGTGGCCACCCTCGAGCTCGCGCGCCTCGGGGACGGGGTCGCCGAGGAACGCGCGGAAGATCATCCGGAACGTGTAGACGGCGGTCACGAGCGCGCCGAGGTACCCGATCACCGCCATCACCGCGTAGATCCCGCCGCGCGAGCCGACGTAGGCGAGGATCTCGTCCTTGGAGAAGAAGCCCGAGAACGGCGGCACGCCTGAGGTCGTCCGCCTCGCCGAGCGGCTGGAGAAGGCGCACACCGAGACCATCGGATGGATTCGCACACGTCTGGCCGAGGTCGCTATCGGCGGCCCCGTGGCGCTGCAGCCCACCCCCTTGCAGGCAGGCGTCGGCGCTGTGCGCCGGTTCGCGGCGTTTCCCGCACACCAGGCAGCGCAGGGGATCAACCGCTCGCTGACGCTGCTGTCGCAGTTGACCAACCGCGCCGAGGCCACGATCGAGTCGAAC
>JAHWJV010000239.1 GCA_019348265.1 Gemmatimonadota bacterium | reverse complement strand
GCCTCCATGCGCTCGCGCTCCTCGACCGACAGTGCATGGTCTAGGTAGGCCGCGACCTCTAAGGGATCGGGATGGTCGTGCTCGCTCATACGAACCGACGTCTGGTGGACGGCCTGGCGGGCCTTTCTTTGCTCTACCCCTGTGTAACGGACTGCCGCGGCGAATTTGCGCCCGGCCGCGCGAGGTCAGGGAACGGGGTCCAGCACCCCTCGCGTGGCCAGCGAGCCCCGCAGCTCCCCGAGCACCTCCTGGAGGCGGCGGTACACGTGGAAGGGAGAGGGAAAATCCATGATCTGCGCGATCTCTCGCGCGGAGAGTCCGTCATCGAAACGCAGGCGCAGGAGGAGACGGTCACGAGCTTTCAGGCGCGCCACCGAGGCCTCAAGGGCTTCGTTAAGCTCGGTGGTGCGCACGACGGCGTCCGCTGGCGCCGACCCACGGTCCTCCAGCTCCTCAGGGTCGAGCTGCTCACCGACCAGGTCCACGAGCCGCCTGCGGTTGGCGCGGGCCTCCTGCTCCGCCGGTCCGGCACCCGCCGCCGACCGGTTCCGGCCGTACACCTGGCGTTGGTGATCAAGGCAGAGGCGTCGGGCGACCACGACCAGCCAGGTGGTAAACTTGCTCCGGCCGTCTACCACATAGGAGCGCAGCCGGCGGAAGTCGTCGCGCCTGAGCTGCTCCAGGACGTACGCGTAGCGGTCCATCACCGCATCGTGGTCCCCCCCGAGGGAGTGACAGACGTGAAGGAGAAGGCGGTTGTGATTCGCTGCGAACGCGGCCCAGGCCTCCTCTCGATCGGCGGAGGCGGACGCGGCTAAGAGGCAGGAGATGTCGGGGGGCAGGAAGGCGCTCATCGTCTCCGGTGATGAACACAGCGGCTTCTCCGAGGCGGAATCGAAGTGGACGGAAATTAAGCGGGGACTCGACGCGAGGGCAACAGAAACATTCCGGGAAGCTCTCCTCCATAGCGGGCCGTGGAGCGCACGCGATGTAAGGTTCACCTGTCGCGTCGCACCCGGGCCAACCGCTTCAACGCCGTTGGGGAGCCTGAGAGCTGAGCCTTGTCATCCGCCGCCGCGTCGGTTCATTACCGCTCTACCGCGCTCGCGCCGGAGCTGCTGCGAGGGCGAGGGGCGAGGCTCAGCCACCGAACGCGAAGAGATCCGCCTGCACTCCGCCCTCCCCCTCGATCCGCCCGGAATGGGGCGAATCGTACACCACCAGCAGCTGCTTCGGCTTCTCCCCCGCCTCCGCGAACACGGTCATCCCCTCCGGGTGGTCGTACGCGCCCTCCTCGCCGATGCCGTACGGGAGTTCCAGCACCTGGTCCAGCTCGTCGCGGTCCAGCAGCACCCCAGCTTCGGCGTCGAGCGGCTTCTTCCAGCGGTACACGGCCGCCGGCCCGTCCACGTCCATGGTGGGACCGGCGAGGATCAGCAGGTCCGATTTGTGGAACTGGAGATCGCGGACGCCGAGCCCGCGCAGGTCGAGGAAGTGCTTGCGGTACGGGCGGTCGCTCCCTTTCACCGGTCCCAGACCCAGCAGCCCGGGTCCGGCCTCTTCCAACCAGAGCTCCAGCACCACCGCCCACCCGCGCAGCACCGGCCCGCGCAGCCCCAGGAAGACGCGGTTGCCGTGGACCGCGATCCCCTCGACGTCGAGGCCGTTGTCCTTGCCGGGGATGGCCAGGAACGGGGCGAGGTGCTCGTCGACGCGCAGCACCTCCGTGAGCACGTTGCCGCGGTCGCTACCCATCAGCCGCGCTGAGGTGCGGTCGCCCTGGGTGTCGCGGCAGCTGCGCGCCGGGACCCAGTCGGTCCGGTCGATCTCGTGCAGCGGGATGCGGGCGATCAGGTAGCGGTTGCCGTCGGCGCGCAGCTCGGCCAGGCGCTGCGCGCCCTTCTCCGGGTCGCTGCCTTTCGGCTTCCGGCGCTTCAGGCTGTGGGAGCCGGTGATCCAGAGGTAACCGCCGTCGTAGTCCATCCCCTCGATGTCGATCTCCTCGTCGCCCGCGGGGAGGTCCACGTACTCCGAGAGGGCGAAGGTCTTGTGCTGCGCGTATTCGCCGCCCTCCCTCCTGGAGAGGCGCTCCACGCTGTTGGACTCGTCGGAGGCGATCCAGAGGTGCTCGCCGGTCTGGACCACGGCGGAGAGCTGGCCTCGGACGAGGTCCTCGCCCTCGGCGGATTCGAAGTTCAGCTTCAGCGTGCTGGCTCTGGGCGGCATGGTCTACCTCGCGCGACGGTTCCTGGAGCAGGTGCGAGCTGCCGACGGAAGCAGGATAGGGACCAGTCGACACATCGCGGATCCCGGACGGCGGACCTCGACCTCCTGTACACGGCACGATGGAGCCCGAGCTTGCCACCCTCGGGGCGAGAACCCCTGATCCGAATCATGCGGGGAAGTCCGCGACCCCCAGGGTTGAGGAAAGTTCCCGGCCACTTCCACCCGACCCTGAGATCGTGCTGGAGACTGCCACGAAGCACGTGCGGGAGGGCACTCGGGGCCTCAGCGCCGCTCCAGCTGCCCCTCCCCCCGGTCCTGCCCGTGCCACGCACGAACGGCCGGACCGCGATTGCGGTCCGGCCGTCCTGCGTCCAAGACGCTTCCCCTCTGCCGGTCTATTCCGACGCCGTCCGGGCCGCCGGCGCCGAGCCGATCAGCAGCCGGTCCACCGTCCCGCTGGAAGCAAGCTTCGCGAACTCGGCCATGAACACCTCGCCCGACGGCAGGTAGAACCCCTCGGCGGGCCAGCGCCCGCCGACTTCGGGAGCCGCCGCGAAGGTTTTCACCTCCTGCAGGTACGCCGCGTACGCGTCCGCGAAGCTCTCGCGCACGGCCGCCACGATCTGGAGGTACTCGGTGGGGGTGACGGTGGCCTTAGGGTAGGTCCAGGTGGTGGCGCCCATCACATCGTCGAGCTTCCAGTCGGTTTTCGGTGATTCCGGGTGCTCGTTGTGACAGGTGACGCACCCCTCGACGCCGGCCACGTCGGGGAACATGGCGGTGTGCAGCTTCGTGTCCGCGGCATAGAAGTGCTGCGGCTTCCGGTCGCCGCGCAGGCGCTGAAAGATCTCGTTCTGCGTCCGGTCGAAGCGGTTCGCGGAGCTGATCGGAAAGTCCGAGCCGAGGAAGAGGCCGAGGGGCACCGACTTCTTCTGGAGGCTGCGCGCGGCTTCGCGCAGAAAGAGCGCGGGGAGCGGTCCGGCCTGCACCTCCGGCTTCTGCCACTGCTCGTCGAACTGCAGGCCGGCGAGCTTTCCCTTCCCCACGATCTCCTGGGTGTAGAGCTTCCGCACGATGTCGTTCTCGGCGGCGACAGTCTCCAGGACGCGCTCGATGGGGATCGACCCGGCGGGCTGCTCGGCCGTCTCGGTGAGCGCCGGCGGGGCGCTCACGAAGAGGTAGATGCAGAGCGCCACGAGGGACAGCGCGACGAGCAGGGAGCGGTGGATCTTCATCGGTCGATTCTCTCGGTCCTGGCGGGGAAGCGAACGTCCTCGCCGTAGATCTTCGCGCCGCCGGCCAGGTATGCCTCCACCTGCGTGGAGCCGAGGGCTTTGGCGAGAATGCGCGGGGTGTCGCGAACGTGGTTGCCGTGGAAGTCGTGGCAGCTCAGGCAGGTCGCCCACTGCTTACCCTCCACCAGCTTCGAGTGGGTGGGCTGGATGGGATCCTCGCGGATCTCCATGTCCGCGTGACAGCTGCTGCAGACGGTCGCCTGCGCGGTGACGCGGCGGCCCGTGTGCTCGGTGTGGCAGCTCACGCAGTTCTGCGGCGCGAGCTCGGCGCGGACATCGGCGAAGCGAGGCTCGTTGAAGCGGTACGTCGGGTGGCGGTCGTCGTCGTTCTGGTGGCAGGCCACGCAGTCCACGTTGCCCACCGGCTTGTGGAGGAAATCGGCCGGCGTGGCGCGCGATCCGAGCAGGTGGCGCAGGTTGGCCTGCACCTGCTGGCGGACGGTGCCGTCGGCGGGCGTGTGGCACTGCGCGCAGGTGAGCTCCGCGTGGCCGGTGTTCGCGGGTCCCGCCGCGCGCAGCCGCTCGCGTCCGGGGAAGAGCAGAACCATCAGGGCGAGCATCGGCACGCCGGCGGCGAGGGCGTAGATGCGTTTGCGCGGATGCGGCGCGGCGGGCTTGCCGCCTCCGGAGGCAGGCGTGTTCATCGGTAGCCGAGCACGACGATGACGTGGAAGATCGCGAGCCCGACCGTCAGGAAGGCCAGGCAGACGTGCGGCACGAGCCAGGCGCGCCCGTAGCGCTCCCGGAGCGTGGGGTCGCCGATCAGCGTCTTGTCGCCGAGGCCCACCAGGACGTTGGCGAGGTAGACCGAGCCGAGCGCGACCAGATAGCCGTACCCCAGGCTCGACGCGTGGGCGTAGAAGAGGGCGGGCGACATGGCTCCAAGCCAGCGGTGCCACGGGTAGACGCGGGCGGCGGCGCGCAGCCGGTCACTGACGCGCAGCACCGGAAGCGTCCACTGCAGGGCGATGAAGGCGAGCAGCGCGGCGCCGGACCAGCGCCGGTAGCTCTCCTGCTCCTGCAGGCCCGCGAGCCATTCCCAGGTCCAGCCGAGCGTGCCCTGCGCGACGTACGCGACCAACAGGGTAAGGCCGAGCAGGCGCACGAGCGTGTCGCTCCGCCGGCGCGGCGCGACCTCGGGCTTCGTGACGACCCGCTGGGTCGGCGTGAACTGCTCGACCCGCACCCGCCACGCCTCCACGCCCGCCTCGGCGAGGTATCTCTGCATGTCCTCGCGGTACCCATCCGGGCCGCAGATGCGGAACCGGCCGTCGGGCAGGCGCTGGTGATAGCGGCGGATGTCGTACAGTCCCAGGCGCTGACCGCTCTCCGTCGCCCGGAAGAGCACGCGGAGCCGCCGGCTCCCACGGGAGAGCCGCTCGAGCTCGTCGCGGAAGGCGAACGCCTCGGGCTGACGCGCGCTGTAGTCGATCAGCACCCCGCGCGGCGCCGGCGCGCTCGCGAGGGACCGCGCGAGAGCGATCGCTGGGGTGACGCCGATCCCCGCGACCAGGAAGATCACCGGGCTGCGCTCGACCAGATCCACGTGGAAGTCGCCCCGCGGCTCGGTGATGTAGATGGCATCGTGGCTGGACGCCGATCTGAGAAGAGCCACATGGAGAAGAGGCCATCCGGCTCGCGCTTGACGCTGATCTCATGAAACTCCTGCTCGCCGGCCGGCGAAGTGAGCGTGTAAGGTCGCGAGACGAGGCGCCCGCGGATCGTGCCGGACACCACGATGTGCTGGCCGGGCAGAGCGGGCCGCAGCTCGCGCGCGGGGTCGAGCGGCTCGAAGCGGAACGACCGGACGCCGGGTGAGATCCCCCGCACCTCGGCAAGGCGCACGCGGAAGCCGCTCCCCACGCCGAGCAGCGCGGAGACGCGGGGGGTGCAGCCGCCGCAGACCGTGGTTACGCCGGTTTCGCAGGCGAGCTCCTCCTGTGTGGCCAAGCCGCGCGCGATGCAGGCCCGCACGGTCTCGAGCGGCACCTGCAGACACTCGCAGACGATCTCCTCCCCCTCCTTAGGGCAGTCGACCGTCGCCGAAGCGGCGCCAGGCTGGAAGATGGCCAGGCCGCGCGGCACATTCGCGGCGTCCGAGACCCACTGGTCCCGGAGCTCGCGCTCGCCGTCCGGCTGGCCGCTCGAAACGCTACGAAACATGATCCCGCGTTCACTCGTGAGTGGGGTGGCCTCATCTCACCCTCCCGAGTATCGGCTCGCGTGTTTCGCGGGGTTAGAACGAGTCACCGCCGGTCCGGCTGTCGATGAGCCGGGGCCGGTGTTGCGCGGTGGTCGGGCGAGCGGACTGGGACAGGGCGTGGCCCTGGCCCGATGGTGAGCGCTCCACGGGCGCCTGGCCAGCGGGCACGGCGGCACGAGCTCTCGCGCGTGCAGTGCGGGAGCGACGACGGCGGGCCGCGGGCCTCGCCCCGACTACCGGACGCGGCCGACGGTGTACCGCTGGCTGTAGAGGGTCTGGAGCTTGACCCGGTC
>JAHWJV010000238.1 GCA_019348265.1 Gemmatimonadota bacterium | reverse complement strand
CTTCTTGTAAGCGAGCCCCCGCTCCAGCAGCCGCAAGAAGACCCACTGCGTCCACCGGTAGTACTCGGGGGTGGTGGTGTCCACGGTGCGGCTCCAGTCCACCATCAGCCCGGTGCGGTCGAGCTGGCGGGTGAAGTTGGCCACGTTCCGCGGGATCAGCTCCATCGGGTGCACCCCAACTTTGAGGGCGTAATTCTCCGAGTGGATGCCGAAAGCGTCGAAGCCGATCGGCTCGAACACCGTGTGCCCCTGGAGCCGCTGGAATCGTCCGTGGATGTCGGTGCCCGTGAACGCGTAGAGGTTCCCCACGTGCAGCCCCTCGGCCGACGGGTAGGGGAACATCATGAGGTTGTAGAAGGGACGGCCCTCGCCGCCCCGGGTCGCGATGTCGTCTTCGCTGAAGCTGTTCGTCCCGCGCTCTTCCCAGCGGGATTGCCACTTCCGCTCGACCTCGGCCGGGAAGTACGTCGAGGTTACGTGTGCCTGGTCACTCATCATCCACACCGGCGGCTATGGCCGTACGAGACGGGCCGCTGGCGGGAATCGCCGGCGGCCCGGAACTCTGAAATGTAGGGGAATGGAGGCGAATTACAACCCCGAAGCCGCGTGCGGCTACCGATGCGTTTTGCGGGGTGAGGGCGGCTGGTCACGGCCGGCCTGGCAACGGCCGCACCCTCCGCTACGGCGAGCTTCGCAGTAGTTCCTCGACGGCCTGGTACGGGTCGCCGCCGGCGCGGGTCGCCTCGAGCACGAGCTGGATGGTACGCGGTAGGTCTCCGCCGGTGCGCGCGAAGAGCGCGTCGAAGAGATCCAGGCGGTGATAGTAGAGGCGTCGGGAGATGAGGAGCGCGTTGTTCAGGGGCTCACGCGCGAAGCTGGCGTAGGTGGACGCCCGCAGCTGCGGCCGAACGGACTCGGTGAAGCTCCGCTGCGAGCGCGTGAAGATCTCGTCGCGTAGGCGGAGCTTTTCGGCCGTAGGGATGTCCTGCCGCGCGTAGAGCACCTCCAGCTCCGCGACCAGGCCGCTGAGATAGCGGCCGAACACGAGCTCGTCCGCCCACAGCGCCCGGGCACGCTGGCACTCGGAGCTTTCCGCGCCGCCGGCACCGCAGAAGAGCATGATCGCTCCGCGCGAGCCGACGAACTCGGCGAAGCTCTCATTGAACATGGCCTGCCCGGAGAGATAAATCGTGTTGTGGAGCAGCTCGTGTATCACGGTGGCCGCGAGCGAGACGGAGTCGTAGCGGAGCAGCGCGGAGACGAGCGGGTCGTTGAACCACCCGAGGGTGCTGAATGCGGCCGTCGGACGCAGGTAGGTGTCCAGCCCTTTCCTTTCCAAGCTGGCGACCGCTTCCCGTGCGGACTCCTCGCTGAAATACCCCTTGTACGGGACGTGCCCCACGATGGGGAACCACCAGGTATACGCCTCGAAGCGGTCCTTGTACGCGGCGGAGACGATGAGAGCCAGCGTGTCGGAATCGAGCTGCGCGAACGTCGTGTAGCTCTTTCCGGCATCGAGTTCGAGGGAGTCCTGCGCGAAGGCTCGGGCGCGAAGGACGAGGCGCAGCTTCTCGCGCGTCTCGGGCGGAGTGGTGCTGTCGCGCACCAGCTCGGCGATCGACTCGCGGCGGCTGAGCAGCTTCGCCTCCTCGTAGCCGGCACGTAGCACGTACAACGGCGAGCACCCTGTCGCCGCAGCGTATAACAGCAGCAGGCCGGTCGTGAAACCCCGTCTCCGCGCGGTCGACCTCGGCCACTTAATACCCGTCCGAAAAAGTCGCATTCAAGAAAGCGGAAGAGCGTGACGATACCCGAAGTCACCATTCTGCGATTCCCCAAGCGAGCGCCCGAACCGGGCGCTGCTCCGACGCGGTCTCGGAATTCGGCGGCAGAACCCGCCCGTTCCGGGATCTTAGACCCACTCCGACGGGAGCCCCGCGTGACCTCGAAGCTACTCGACCCGGTGAAGAGCGAAAAGAGCGGGGCCCGCAAGCGGGTCGCCAAAGACATTCTCGCTCCCGTGCAGGCTTCGCTGGACGCGGCGGAGGAGCGGATCGCGCTGCTGGAGGGGCAGCTCGCGGAATGGAGCGCGATCGTGGAGGTGGGCCAGGTGCTCACCGGCCTTCTCGACATGGAGGACGTGCTCTCCTACGTCGTGTATCTCGCTGAGTCGCTGGTCGGCGGGCACTCCGCCGCCGTGGCGCTGCGGGTAGAGGATGAGGAAGCCTTCATCCTGAAGAACAGCTCCGGCAGCCTGCGGGCGACAGAAGGCCAGAAGCTCCTCTGCGAGGGGAGCGTCGTGGGGTCGGTGATCGTGAGCGGAGAGCCCACCCTCTCGGAATCGCTGTCCAGGGACCCGCGCGGCTACCGGCTCGGCGGGACGCAGGGACCGGCGGTGGTCGTGCCGATCATGAACAGCGGCCGGGTGATGGGCGCATTCCTCGTGGCGCGGCTCGAAGGATCGCCTGTGTTCGGCGCCGAGAGCATCGTGGTCCTGCAGAAGATGGCGGCCTACGCCGCGATCGCGATCCACAACGCGGAGATCCACCGCGTGCAGGCGGCGACCGCGGACACGCTCCGGCAGCAGGCCGCGGAGCTGGAGGGGGCCTACGGCACGCTCCGCAGGAGCCAGGAGCAGCTCGTCACGTCGGAGAAGATGGCCGCGCTGGGGCGGATCACCGCCGGCATCGCGCACGAGATCAATTCCCCGCTCGGCGGCATCCTCAACGCGCTGCGCGCCGCGCGAGGCTTCATCAGCGAGTATGAGGCGTCGGCCGCGGACCCGGACATCACGCCCGACGACCACAGGGCGATCGCGGCCGACATCCTGAACGCGATCTCCACCGCGGAAAGCGCCGCCAGCAAGGTCGCGCTCTTCGTGAAGAGCATCAAGAGCCAGACCCGCGCGGGTGAGGGCGACGTCACCGTGTTCGATCCGGCCACCGAGGTGGACGCCACCATCGTGCTCCTGCAGCACGACCTGAAGCGCCGGCGCGTAGCGGTCTTCACCGAGATGCAGCGCGGGCTCCGTCTCAAGGGCGATCAGAACAAGTTCGGCATGGTCGTGCAGAACCTCATCTCCAACGCGGTGGACGCGTACGAGAACCGGCCGGGCGAGGTGTGGGTCCGGTTGGGCGCGGACGGCAAACAGATCCGCCTGAGCGTCGAAGACAAGGGGTGCGGCATCCCGGAAGAGCTGCGTGGGAAGATCTTCGATCCGTTCTTCACGACCAAGGACGTCGGCAAGGGCACCGGCCTGGGCCTCTCGATGGTACATAGCGTCATCACCACGAACTACCAGGGCGAGGTGGTGCTCGACAGCGAAGTAGGCCGCGGCACTACCTTCACCGTCATCATTCCCCTGACTCCGAGCGAGACCGACCATGGCGCGTAAATACCAGGCTGCCGTTCGCACGGGACACACGATCCTGGTGATCGACGACAGCACCGACATCCTGGAATCCTCCAAGCAGCTCCTGGAGGGAGAAGGTCACCGGGTGCTTACCGCCGAGGACGGCCCGACCGGGATCGCCATGGCCAAGAAGGAACACCCGCACCTGATCCTGTGCGACTACTTCATGCCCGAGATGACGGGTGAGGAGGTCGTCCGCCTGATCCGTGAGGCGGACAGTCTCGTGCAGATCATCCTGGTCACCGGGTACGCGGGCGAGAAGCCGGCGCGCGTGATGATGCAGCAGCTCGACATCCAGGGCTACCACGACAAGGGAGAGGGCGCGGAGCGCCTGCTGCTCTGGGTCGACTCGGCTCTGAAGGCGTACCGCAGCGCGATCGCGGCGGAGAAGCACCGGGTGGGACTGCAGTACATCCTCGACGTCACCCCGGACCTTCACCGGCTCCAGCCGCTGGATGAGCTTCTTCACGGTCTGCTCTGGCAGGTGGAGGGGCTGGTCGGCGCCGAGAACTCATTCCTCGCGACCTACTCATCCGAAGAGATCGGGCGAGCGGCCAGCGAGAACGAGGTAGGCGACCTCGAAGGATTCGTCGCCCTGCTGGAGGACAGCGCGGTACGGAGCGCGCTGGAGATCCGCGTCGGCACCGGGCGCTTCCGCTCCGGCATCCGCACCGACTCGCTTCCGGAGCCGGAGCGCACGCTGGTTCGCGAAGCGGTGGAGGCAAAGGGAATCAGCTTTACGGGTGGCGTGAGCGTTCTGCCGCTTCGGCTGGGTGAGGAGGTCCTCGGGGCGATCTTCATCGATCGCCGCCCGGGCTACGAACGCGATCGCGACCTGCTCGAGATCTTCGCCTGCCAGGCGGCCGCGGCCATCCAGAGTGCCCTGCTCTACGGCCAGAACGAGATCCTCTACGATCTCGCGACCAAGGATCCGACGACGGGCGTGTTCCTCCGCGGGCACGGGATGCAGCAGTTTCACCAGCAGCTGAAGCGCAGCCATCGGTCCGGCTCGCCCCTGTCCGTGTTGATGATGGACGTCGACAAATTCAAGCAGGTGAACGACACGCACGGGCACATCGCCGGAGACACGGCGCTCAGGGCGGTCGGCGAGCTGCTGCAGGATTGCGTACGTGAAACCGACATCGTCGCCCGATACGGGGGCGACGAGTTCATGGCCGTCCTGTGGGACACGCCGCCGGAAGGCGCCAGGGTCGTAGCCGAGCGGATCCTGCAGCGGGCCCAGGACCTGGCTGTCGTGGTCGAAGGAGTGCGCGTTCCATTCGGGGTCAGCGTGGGTTGCGCGACGATCCGCAACGGACCCGAGGGGCCGCAGTTCCACCTCCTGCGCCCGGACATCGTCGACCAGGTGGCGTCGGAGCTGATCTCGACCGCCGACGCGGCGCTGTACTCCGCCAAGGGAAAGGGCATCGTCGCCAACGTGCCGCTGATCCAGTGGGGCGCCGGCGCACTCGCGATCGCCGCCGCCTGATCCTCCGAGCGCGGCGGCGCGGTGCACAGAAGTCAAGTTCCACTGCGCCCCGCCGACACTTCAGCTAAGCGCGGGACTCTCGTCTCGCCAGCGCGCTCTCGCATCCGTCGTATATGATGCCGGGTCGTCACCGCGTGCTCCGCGCCGTACCGTGGCGTGGGGACTCGCGATCGGCCGAACCCGGCCCGGGCTCAGCGCCACCCCACCCACAGCAAACGAGCGGCACATGCACGGCATCATCTTCTCCGAGCTTCGGAAGTACGTGGACACGACGCTGGGTAGCGGCGCGTGGACCGCGACGCTCGCCGACGCCGGTCTAGGCAACAAGCTCTATCTGCCGATCCAGGATTATCCCGATTCGGACGTGTTCGCCCTGGTGAGCTCCGCGTCGCGTACCACCGGCCTCGAAATCCCGGCCATCCTCGAGGATTTCGGGCAGTTCATCGCCCCGGCGCTGCTGGGACTCTACCGGACGCTGGTCCAGCCGGAGTGGAAGACGCTGGACCTGCTGGAGAACACCGAGCAAACGATTCACAGCGTGGTACGGGCGCGGAACCCGGGTGCCAAGCCGGCCGAGCTCACCGCCGTGCGCGTGGCCCCGGACCTGGTGGACCTCACGTACTTCTCCCAGCGCAAGCTGTGCCCCGTCGCGAAGGGCATCGTCCGCGGGATCGCGAAGCACTACGGCGAGGCGGTGACGATCGACGAGGTGGAGTGCATGCATACGGGCGCCGACGCATGCCGGATGGAAGTCCGCGTCGCTGCCTGACCTGGGCCCAACGCCTGCTGAAGCGAAGGAGTCGCAATGGAGATGGACCTCGCCGGGTACGCACGCGGCTACGCCGAGACGCTCCGCTGGCCTTTCATGGGTATCGGGCTCGCAAAGATCGCGGCCTCGGGGGCGTTGCGCCGGTTTGTACGCGTGATCCGGCGGCGGAGTAGCTGGGGTCATCTTCCTCCGCCCCCTGCTCGGGCGGTGTAAGGGGGGCTCGCGGCCCAGGCATTCGGCTGTTGACGTGCTTCAGCTGCCGCGTCTCCTGCCGATCACCCTGTGATCGTCAGGGGCGTCCACTTCCGCACGGCGTTGATCCTCAGGATCGCGTCCGCTCCTTCGAGGTC
>JAHWJV010000237.1 GCA_019348265.1 Gemmatimonadota bacterium | reverse complement strand
CGAAGTACTGGCCTCGCCCCGGGAGGGTCGCGGCGCGCTTGAGCATCCGCTGGGTGGCGCAGCCGAACGCCAGGCCCGGCGGCAGCGCGAACGCCTTCTGGGAGCCGGTCAGCACGAAGTCCAGACCCCAATCGTCCGTCTCTACGATCTCGCCGCCCGCGCTCGTTACCGCGTCCACCAGCAGGAAGATCTCGTCGCCGGTAGCCTGCTCGGCGCTGCGGATCGCCGCCGAGATCTCCGCGAGCGGATCGAGCACGCCGGTTGACGTCTCGGAGTGCACGACGGTGACGGAATCGAACCCGCCGGCGCGCAGACGCCTCTCCACCTCTTCGGGCGAATGCGCCTCCCCCCACTCGACGGCGTAGGTCTCGGCCTCGCGGCCGCAGTCGGTTACCAGGTCGCGGAAGCGGCCGCTGAAGGCACCGTTGACGAGGCAGAGGGCGCGGCGCCGGACGCCGTTACGGACGGCCGCCTCCATCAGGCCGGTGGCGGAGGAACTCGAAACGTAGACGGGGCGCTGCGTCCGGAAGACGCGGCGCAGCATGGGGTCGATCTCGCCGAGGAGCGCTGACATCTCCTTCCCACGGTGGCCCATCATGGGCCGGTCCATGGCGGCGAGGATCTCCGGCCGGACCTCGGTGGGGCCGGGAAGGAAAAAACGCCCGAACATCGGAAGTGCGAGAGTGCGAGAGTGCGAAAGTAGGTCCGGCGATCCGGCGAGGGGGTATTTTATAAGCCGGCGGACCTTCGCACTAGGCTGCCGGGTCACTCAGGAGGGCATCACCGCGCGCCAGCAACGCCGCCCATTCGCTGCGGGCTAGCCGCTCCCGCTCGTCGGTGCTGCTGGCGAGCGCGAGCACGGGCGCGAGCGTCGGTGCGGAGAGCACCACGTCGGCTCCGGCCGCGACCGCGGGCCTGTGCGCGACGCCCATGAACGCGGCGAAGCAATCCACCGCTGACCTCCCTTCTAGATCCGTCGCGCCGTCCCCGACCAGCAGGGCCGGGCGCGGGAGTTCCCATCTCGCGAGCACTTCGGGTTTGCCGCCGCTGCGCGCCAGAGGGGAGTCGCGCTCGAAGTCGCGATACCGACCATCCGCTTCGAACATGATGTCCACGGCTGCCACCTTCCCCGGCTCGATCCCCAGGACCCTGGCGACCGCCTCCACCGGCGGGCGTAAACCCCCGGAGATCACCCGCACTTCCTTGCCCAGCCAGAGCAGAGCAGCCACCACCTCCCGCGCGTCGGCTACCAGCGCCTCCACGTACGCCCGGCCGATCGCCTCCACCTGAGCCCGCACCGGGTCGATGATCGCCAGCCGGCGGCCGTACACCTCTTCCAGCGCGATCGCGCCCTCCATTGCCAGGTCCGTCAGACGCCGTACCTCTTCGATCTTCGCCCCCGCCAGCTCGTCGATCCCCTCGATGGCCACCAGGGTGGAGTCGCAGTCGAAGACGACCGACCGAAAGCCATCAGTCGCCAGTCTCCAGTCGCCAGTCCGGCTGGACTGGTCACTGGCAACTGGCGACTGTTGACCCGCCCCCGGCGTCCCGCTGTTCCCCGTTCCCCGTTCCCTGCTCCCTGCCGTCTCGCTCACAGCGCCTTGCTCAACCGATCGATCGCGGAGCGGAGGGTGTCCTCTGAGTACGCGAAGGACATGCGAGCCATGTCGTCCTGGCCGAAGGCGATGCCGGGAATCAGGCCGACCCCGGACTCACCCAGGATTCGCTCGCAGAAGGCGATCGATCCCTCGCCCGGGCGCGTGAAGCTCTCGATGCTGAAGAAGAAGTAGAAGGCGCCTTCCGGGTGGACGTAGCGCACGCCGGGCAGCTTTCCCCTGAACAGCGTCGTCAGCAGGTCGCGCCGGCGCAGGAAGCCCTGGCGCATCTTCTCCACCTCGGCTTCGGCCTGCTCGCCGCCCTGGAAAGCGGCGAGTGCGGCGTACTGTGCCGGCGAGCTCGCGTTCGAGGTCGTCTGGCTCTGCAGCGCCGCGAACTTGTCCGCGAGAGGCCGCGAAGAGTAGGTGAAGCCGATGCGCCAGCCCGTCATCGCGAACGCCTTCGAGGCCCCGTCGACCAGCACCACTTTCTGAGTCAGCTCCTCCGGCAGGTCGAAGACGCTGGGCGCGACGCGCTCCGGGAAGTAGATCTTGCGATAGATCTCGTCCGTGATGATCCAGACGTCGCGCTCCGTCGCCCATTCCGCGAGGGCCCGCAGCTCGTCCAGCGAGTACACGGCGCCGGACGGATTGGACGGGGAGTTGATGATCAACCCCTTCACGTCCGAGGAGTACGACCGCTCCAGGTCGTCGGGGGTGATCTTGTAGCTGCGCGACTCCTCGCCTTCGACGAAGAGCGGCTTGGCGCGCGCGAGCTCCACCAGCTCCGGATAGGTGGTCCAGTAGGGTACCGGGCAGATCACCTGGTCACCGGGTCCGAACAGCGAGAAGATGGTGTTGAAGAGGGCCTGCTTCCCGCCCGCGGTCACCACCACCCCATGACCCTCAAACTTCCGGCCGTTGCCGGACAGACGCTCCAGGTCCTTGGCGATCGCGGCCCGGAGCTCCGGAATCCCCGCCGCGGGGGTGTAGCGGGTCTTCCCGTTCTGGATCGCCTGGATGCCCGCCTCCCTGACGAAGTCCGGGGTCGGGAAGTCGGGCTCACCTACGCAGAGGTCGAGGACGTCCTTTCCCTCGGCGATCAGCTGCCGGACCTTGGCGGAGACGGCCAGTGTAGCCGAGGGCTGCAGGGCCGCTACGTTTTCGGAGAACTGGGTCTCGCTGATGACGCTCATGTGGCTGCTGCCAGACCGGAGGTGGATGGAGAATCGTCTGGCTTCCCCTGCCCGGCGTGGATCACCGAAGCGGGAAGCGCCAGCGTGAAGATTGAACCCTCACCGAGGGTGGATCGGACCGTGATCTCGCCGCCCAGACGGTACGCCAAGCCCTGGGACAGAGCGAGCCCGAGGCCCGCTCCGTTGAAGCGGCGAGTGGCGGAGCCATCGACCTGCCGGAACTCGTCGAAGATGGCGCTCTGCGCGTCCGGCGCGATGCCGATCCCGGTGTCCTCGACCTCCCAGAGCACGACGGGGCCCCTGTCGAGCGGCGCCTCGCCGTCCGTGCTGCCCTCGGCCTCCGGGTCGCGCGTGCGCACCCGGATGGTGACCGTACCGGTCGTGGTGAACTTCACCGCGTTTGAGATCAGCTTCTGCAGGACGCGCACGACGAGCACCGCGTCCGTGTGGATCGGAATGCGCGCCGGCGGCGCCTCCGTGCGGATCTCGACTCCGCCCGCCGGCTTCGGCGCGCCGGAGAGCGCCGCACGCACGAGCGCCACGGCGTCGCAGAGCTCGCGCTCCACCACGGTTCGCCCGAGCTTCAGGTAGGTGAGGTCGAGGAGGTCGTTGATGAGCCCCATCAGGATGTTGCCTGCTCCCTCGATCTTCTCCACCGCCTCCGCCTGTTCTTCGACGAGCACGCCGGACAGACCCTCGCGGAGCAGGTAGGCGTACCCGAGAATCGCCGTGAGCGGCGTGCGCAGCTCGTGCGAAACGTTCGCCAGGAACTCGTTCTTGAGCCGCTTCGCTTCCTCCGCCTCCTGGTACTTCGCCTCGAGATCGACGTTCTGCTCACGCAGCAGCTCGTTCGCGCGCTGCAGATCCTCGATGAGGTGAGCCTTTTCAGCCGTCGCGGCGAGCTGATCGGCGACCAGGCGGAGCAGGCTGCGGTCGGCCTCGTGAATCGGCTCTGGCTCGCGGAAGTAGAAGGTGACGGCCCCGACCGGCTTGGACCGGAAGGCGAGGGGGACCGATACGGAGGACGCGAAGCCGAGCTCACGCGCGGCGTCCCACCAATCCTCGATGGACGGATCCGCGAACACGTCCTCGACCTCGATCAGGTCGTTCTCCTCGACCGCGCGTCCGGTCGGGCCGTTGCCCACCTTGACGCGCATGGTGCTCAGGTACGACGCGTAGGCCTGCGGCCAGTTGTGAGCCGCGACGATGCGGAGCAGGTCGCTGTCCTGGTCGCGCAGGAAAACGCACCCGAAGGAGGCTCCGACCAGCGGCGCGACCTTCTCGAGCGCCAGCCGATAGACCTCCGCCGGGTGCCGCGCGTTGAGGAACGCGTGCGCGATCTCGCGGGCCGCCTGAAGCTCACGAACGGCCGTGGCTCCAGGGTCCAGAGTGCGAGACGGCGGCTTGGAATTCACTGGATTCTCTCTTGACGGGACAGCACGGCGAACCTACTCTTCCGGCGGACGGCGGGACCCGTCGTCTCCGGTAGTACTTCACCTTATCACCAGGAGCTCGCGGTGAACAAATCGGAACTCGCCCAGAAGCTCGCCGAACGGACCAATCTTAGCAAGTCCGAGGCTACCAAGGCGGTCGACGCCCTTTTTTCGACCGACGGGATCATCGCCGAGCAGCTCCGCACCGGCGGAAAGGTGCAGATCACGGGCTTCGGCAGCTTCGAGACGCGCAGCCGTGAAGCACGCACCGGCCGTAATCCTCGCACGGGTAAGGAGATTCAGATCGCGGCTTCCACGAGCGCGGCTTTCCGCGCCGGGAAGGGGCTCAAGGACTCCATCGGCACCCCGGGTTCCGGCAAGTAAGGCGATAGCCGCCCAAGAATTCGGAGCCACGGCGATTCAGTCGTGGCTCCCTTTGTTTCGGGACCATCCCTATGCCCCGCAAGCGCCGCCGACCGCCGCTTTCACCTGGCACCTCACGCTGGGACTCGCCCTACCCAACGCTGGACCTCCACGGTGAAACCGCCGATGCCGCGCGATCTAGGGCGGAACGCTGGCTGCGCTCGCAGCAAGCGGCCGGCGAGCGGACCGTCCGCATCATCACCGGCCGCGGCCTGCACTCCATCGGCCCGCCCGTCCTCCCGGCCGAGATCGATCACCTCCTGACCACCCTCAAAGGCCCGCTTGTCGCTACGTTCGAGGCGGAGCCGGCCGGGGGCGTCTACAGCGTCGAGCTGACGCGGCTGCGCGCGCCTGCTCCACCGCCGCGGCGCCCCACACCCCCCGCCGATCCCGCCCTGCGCCTGCGCGCCGAAGAGTCGCTCGCCGAGCTCGGCGTCACGCCCACTGAGGAGCTGCTGGCGGCGGAGATGGAGAGACTGAGAGGGGGATGATGAATGATGAATCGAACTCACCTCGATTCATCATCCATCATTCATCATTGCCGTTCCTACTCCCTCTCCGGCCTCTTCACGAATCTCCTCTTCCCCTCGGGGCGATTGCCTTCACGGCGCTGCGGGGTCTTGGGGCGGGTGCCAGCGCGGTCGTAGTCGACGCGCACGCTGCGCCCCTTCATGGTGGTGCCGTTGACGGCGCGGATCACCCGGTCGGCGACATCGGCCTCGACCTCGACGACCGAGAAGCTGTCGCGAATCTCGATCTTGCCGATGGAGGAGCCGGCGATGTCGGCTTCGCCGGCGAGGGCCCCGACCAGGTCGCCAGGTCGAACCTCGTCCCGGCTGCCGATGCCGACGTACAGGCGCGTCCACGGCTTTGGCGCGGGACCCGCCTGATGGGAGCCGGCGGCAGGGGAGGCCGGCGAAGGGGGGGTGGTACGCTCCGGCCGAGTAGCCGGGGCTGGGTCCGGAGCGGGCGCGGGTGAACGGCGACGGAGCAGGGCGGAAGCGGCCGCGGCGACTTCGGCGGCGCCGAGCTCGTCGAACAGCGGTGCCAGCACGAGCATCTGCGCCGTGAGATCCTCCTCCTGCACCGCGCGACGGATCTGGTCGCGGAAGGCGTTCAGCTGAGCGGCGCCGACCCCTCGTTCAGCCGGGAGCGGCAGCGGCCGGATGGCCAGGCTCGCTGCGCGTGCGACTTCGCGGACATGGGGGAGCTCGCGCGGCTCGACCATGATCACCGCGTCATCGTCTCCGGCATGCCGCTCGGCGAGCGCTCTCGCGTCGGCCGGCACGTCGAAGCTGATCGTCTGGCCGATCGAGTCCTCCGCGTCGTGGAGAAGCTCGGCGCGCGTGGTGTCGCTGGCGGCTACCGCCACGTCGCTCTCATGGTC
>JAHWJV010000236.1 GCA_019348265.1 Gemmatimonadota bacterium | reverse complement strand
CAGGCGCTCCGGGCCGACGAGTGGCAGTACATCGACCCGGTGGAGACCTCCGAGCGCGCGAAGTTCGCTTCCCGCGACTCCACTTTCTGGCGTACGGACCTGATGCGGTCGGTGGGGGTGAACGAGGCGCAGGCGCGCACGCGGATCGGTCGGATCGGCAGCCGCGACTACGACCTCACGCGCTGGAGCGCCGACGCGCGCGCGGACTGGCGGATCACTCCCGACCTGACCGCCGTGTTCTCCGCCGGCACCAGCACCTCGAACGGCATCGAGCTCACCGGGCTCGGCGCCGGCCAGGCTCAGGATTGGCGCTACTCGTACTACCAGGCTCGCGCGAGCTGGAACCGCGCCTTCGGGCAGGTCTACGTCAACACCAGCGACGCAGGCGACACCTACCTCCTGCGCAACGGGGCGCCGATCACCGATAAGTCCAAGCTCTTCGTCGCGCAGTTGCAGCACGGCCTCTCGTTCGGCGATCGCCAGAGCTTCACGTACGGCGCCGACTACCTCTACACGCTGCCCGTAACCGAAGGGACGATCAACGGTATCTACGAGGACGACGACGAGGTCAGAGAGCTCGGCGGCTACATCCAGTCCGAGACGGCGCTCAACTCCATGTTCGACCTGGTGCTCGCCGGGCGGCTGGATACGCATTCGGCGCTGCCGGACCCCATCTTCTCCCCGCGCGCCGCGCTCGTCTTCAAGCCCGCGCAGGACCAGGTGTTCCGTGCGACGTTCAACCGCGCCTTCTCCACTCCCAGCTCGCTGACGCAATTCCTGGATCTCGGAACGGCCATCCCGGACGTCGGCGGTGCGCGACTCGGCTACAGCCTCCGGGTGCAGGGAACGGGGAGCGAGGGCTTCCAGTTCCGGCAGCCCAACGGCGGCTACCAGATCCGCTCGCCCTTCACGCCAGCGGCTCTGGGTGGACCCGCGGCGCTCCTCCCCGCCGAGCAGGCGCGGCTCTTCTGGCCGGCGGCGATCCAGGTGGTCGCGGCGCAGTCGGCGGCGCGCGGTCAGCCCCTGCCGGCGCAGATGATCGCCTTCCTGAGCACGCTCAACACCACGCCCGTCCAGCTCAGCTACTTCTACCCGGCGAGCACCAAGAAGCAGGGCGGTCGGCTCTCCGCGCTGGACGTCGAGGGGGTGGACCGTATCCGGGAGTCCACGTCCACCACGTTCGAGCTCGGCTACAAGGGCCTGCTCGGCGGCCGCATTCTCCTGGCCGCAGACGCCTGGTACTCCAAGCGCGAGGGGCTGGTCACGCCGTTGACCATCACCACCCCGTTCGTCGGGTTCGAGCAGGCGTCGGCCACGGCTCTGCTGATCCCGGCGCTGACGAACTTCTTCCGCGCGGCGGGGATGCCGCAGGCCCAGGCGCAGGCTCTGGCCCAGCAGCAGGGTGCGGCCCTCGGGGCTGGAGTATCCCAGGTGCCCGCCGCCGTCCTCTCCTCGGCGGACGTGAACGCGAACGGGGCGCAGCTACTCGTCACCTACTTCAATGTGGACGACGACGTGGATCTTTACGGCACCGATCTGTCCGCCACCGCTCTGCTCGGGCGCGACTGGTCGATGGAGGTGGCGACCTCGCTCGTGAACAAGGACGTGTTCACCACCCGGCTCGGCAACCGCATCACGCTCAACGCCCCGAAGCGGAAGGGGAGCGTCGCGCTGAACTACCGCAATGAGGGGGTAGGGTTCAACGCCGAGGGACGTCTCCGTTACAACGCCGCTTATCCGGTCGATTCCGGCGTCTACAAGGCGACCGCCTGCCTCGGTGACACCACGTCCGACGTGGAGCCCTGCATCGAGGACTTCACCCTGATGGATCTCACGCTCGGCTACCGCCTGCCGGGCCGCACCGGGACGACCATTCAGCTCTCGGTTCAGAACCTCCTGGACGAGAACTACCGCAGCTTCCCCGGCTCGCCGACCATCGGCCGTCTCGCGCTGCTGCGGCTCCGCTACGAGCACTGAGCCAATCCACCTGCCGCGAAACGGCGCCGGACGCTCTTGCGTCCGGCGCCGTTTTCTTACCTTCGGCAGACAACGTCTGGACACCGACCCCCGAGTGTGCTTCCTTGTGGCGCTACTGTGACTACCGGAGATACTGACATTGATGTCCGACAGCGGTACCAGGCCGTCTCGAGCCGCGATCCTTCTCGGCTTCGCGGCCATTTACGTGATCTGGGGGTCCACCTACCTCGCGATCCGCTACGCCGTGCACGGCCTCCCGCCATTCCTGATGGCGGGGACCCGCTTCTTCATGGCGGGCGTGATGATGTACGGCTGGTTGCGAGCGCGGGGAGCGCCGCGCCCTTCCCGCGCCAACTGGAAGGGAGCCGCGATCGTCGGCGCGCTCCTGCTCGTCGGCGGGAACGGGGGTGTATCATGGGCGGAGCAGCGGATCACCTCGGGGCTCGCGGCGCTCCTCGTCGCCACCGCTCCGCTCTGGATGGTACTGCTCAACTGGGGGTTTTCCGGAAAGCGCCCGACCGGCCGCGTCTGGCTGGGCCTGGTGGTCGGGTTTCTGGGGCTGGCGGTGCTCGTGGGACCCTCGGAGCTGCTCGGCGGCGGCGCGGCGGATGCCCTGGGGGCCGCTGCGGTGATCGTCGGGTCTCTGGCCTGGGCAGCCGGCTCCGTCATTTCGGGACGCGTCGAGCTTCCGCGCTCACCTCAGCTCGCCACCGCCATCGAGATGCTCTGCGGAGGCGCGCTGCTGATCCTGACTGGAACGCTGCTGGGCGAGTGGGGGCGGCTCGACCTCGAAGCCGTGGAGTGGGAAAGCTGGGTGGCCTACGTGTACCTGATCTTCATCGGTTCGCTGGTCGCCTTCTCCGCCTACGTGTGGCTCCTTCGCCACGTGGAGGTGGCCAAGGTCGCCACGTACGCCTACGTGAACCCGGTCGTCGCGGTGCTACTCGGGTGGCTGATCGCCGGCGAGGAGCTGACCGCCCGCATCCTGATCGCTGCCGCGGTGATCGTCGCCGGCGTGGTGGTGATTACTTCGTCGCGACGCGAGGCGGTAGCGGAGAAAAGTCACCAGTCTTCGGTCGTCAGTCTACAGACCAACCCCGACTGACGACTGAAGACTGAAGACTTTTTTCTCACTCCGCCGGTCCACACCCGCAGTCCGAGCCGCACCCCGACCCCTTCGGCTTCCGCGCGGCGGCGAAGGTACGATAGAATTTCCTTCCCACGAACAGCGCGGCCGCGCCGATGATCAGCGCGACGATGATGGTCTGCAGCGTCTGCGAGTCCATGCTCGACGCTCAGGCACCCAGCCCGAGCGCGAGCCCGGTCCGGTAGACGATGAAGGCCGCTCCGTACGCGAGCGCGAGCATCCACGCGAACTGGAACACCGCCCACCTCGCCCCCTGCCAGCCCCCGCCAGTCTCGCGCACCACGATGGCGTTGGTGCTCATGCACATCATCGCGTAGACGTAGAAGACCATCAGCCCCACCGCGACGAGGGGGGTGTACACCGGCGCACCGGTCCGCGGGTGCCGCTCCGCACGCAGCTGGTCCCGGAGGTCGCCCGAGGTCTCCGTCGCGTCCCCGATCCCGTAGATGGTGCCCATCGTCGAGACGAATACCTCGCGGGCGGCGAACGAGCTGAGGATGCCGACGCCGATCTTCCAGTCGTAGCCCAGCGGCCGAACGAGCGGCTCGATCACCTGGCCGGCCTGGCCGAGAAAGCTGTTGGCGAGCTGGGCCTCACGCGCGGCCTCTTCGCCCATGCTCGCGCCTGGCAGCGTCTTGGGGTAGCTCGCCAGCGCCCAGAGCAGGATCGACAGCGCCAGGATGATCGTCCCGGCTTTGCGCAGGAACAGCCCCACGCGGTGCGAGACGTTCAGCGCGAGGCTTCGGAGATCGGGGAGGCGGTAGGGCGGCAGCTCCATGATCATCGGTCTCGACGGGCCCTTCAGGAGCGACTTCTTGAAGAGTGCCGCCACCGCCAGCGCCGTGACCGTCCCCAGGAGGTACATCGCCAGCAGGGTGAGCCCCTGCAGGTTGAACACGCCGGCTACGGCGATGGGGGGGATGAAGGTCCCGATCAGGAGCGTGTAGATGGGAAGGCGCGCCGAACAGCTCATCAGTGGGACGACCATGATGGTCGTGAGCCGGTCCTTCGGGTTCTCGATCGTTCGCGTCGCCATGATCCCGGGCACCGCGCAGGCGTACCCGGACAGCATGGGGATGAAGCTCCGGCCGTGCAGGCCGACGCCGCGCATGAACCTGTCCATGATGAACGCCGCCCGGGCCATGTAGCCGGTGTCCTCGAGGAACCCTATGAACAGGAAGAGCACGGCGATCTGCGGCAGGAAGACCAGCACGGACCCGACCCCCGCGATGACCCCGTCCACCAGCAGGCTCTGCAGGTCTCCCGCGGGCAGGAGCGACCCGACGGCGACGCCAAGGCCGCCGATCAGCGACTCCACCCAGTCCATGAGCGGCGACGCCCAGGTGAAGATGGACTGGAAGACGAGCGCCATCAGGACGAGGAAGATGATCGGGCCGACTACGCGGTGGAGCACGACCGAGTCGATGCGATCGGTGAGCGTGCTTCCAGACGCGCCGGGACGGTGCACCGTCCGCTCGATGACCCCGGCGATCCATCCGTAACGCAGCTCCGCCTCCAGAGCGCGGGGATAGTAGCCCTGCCCCTCGAGATCCGCCTGGGCGCGCTGGACCGCTGCCTCCAGGCCGTCGATTCCGGCGAGGTGGCCCTGCACAGTGCCGACGGCCAGAAGCCGCAGCGACTCCAGCGCGGCGGCCGACGGCGAAAGCCCGCCGCGCGTGAGACACCCGTCCACCGGCGCCAACACCGCCGCGAGCTCCGGCGGAAGCGAGAAGCGCCGCTCCGGGCGCGGCAGCTCCGTCGCGCGCTCGACGGCTCGCTTCAGCACGTCCAGCCCCCGCCCCCGAGTAGCCACAGTGGGGACCACCGGCGCGCCGAGCTCCAGCGTCAGCTCCACCGCGTCTATGCGCAGCCCGGCCGCCTCCGCGGCGTCGACCTGGTTCAGCGCGATCACCGTCGGCAGCCCCAGCTCGAGCACCTGGCTGGCCAGGAAGAGGTTCCGCTCCAGGTTCTGCGCGTCCAGCACCACGATCACTACTTCTGGCGCGTCCACGCCCTCCGCCCGCCCGAGGAGAACGCTCAACGCGATCTCCTCGTCCGGCGAGTTCCCGGAGACGCTGTACGTCCCAGGGAGGTCGAGGATGGTCACCAGACGACCAGTCTCGCTCTGGTACCGCCCTTCGACCCTCTCAACCGTCACGCCGGAGTAGTTGCCCACGCGCTGGCGCATACCGGTGAGCGCGTTGAACAACGTGCTCTTCCCGGTATTCGGGTTCCCGATCAGTGCCGCATGCAGGACGCCCTCGTCACGTTCCGAGGACGTGGACGAGGGCGTGACCGCAGTCGTCGTGGGTGCTTCGACCGTGTCCATTTACTCCACCGTGATGTGTTCCGCTTCCGCGCGTCTGAGGGAGAGCATGAACCCGCGCAGCCGAACCTCGATCGGGTCGCCGAGCGGCGCGGTCCGCACCACCTCCACCGTCGTACCGCGGATCAGACCCAGGTCCATCAGACGGCGCGCCGCGTCGCTCTCCCCCCCGACCGTCGCAACCCGCGCTCGTTCACCGGGCTTCAGATCCGCCAGATGTCGCACGTAGCGCTTAGCCGAGCGGGAGCACCGTGATGGTCGAGGCGAGCGCCGCTCCGACCGCCACTCGCGCACCGCGCACCTCCAGGATCAACCCGTCCTGCATGTCCACCACGCGGACGCTGGCGCCCTCGTACAGCCCGAGGTTCCGCAGCCGGCACGCCTCGCGGAAGCACCTCCCCGACTGAGATGTCCCGAGGTGGGGTGCGAGCGAGATCAGCGCGGCGGGGGCGGTGACGATCGGGATGCCCTCGTGGTGGGTGGTCTGCCCGGCCAGCACCGTGGACCGGCAGACGAGCAGATCGCCGAAGCGCCGCGGGCCGCCGGTGCCAGGCCGCACCACCACCTCGTAACTGCTCTCCCACTCGCGGAAGGCCCAG
>JAHWJV010000235.1 GCA_019348265.1 Gemmatimonadota bacterium | reverse complement strand
GATGACTGCTCCCGAGTGGAGGAACAGCGTCCCCTTGAAGAACCCGTGGGCGATCATGTGGAAGATCGCCAACGTGAACGCCCCAAGGCCGCACTCCATGGTCATGAAGCCCATTTGCCCCATGGTCGAGTAGCCCAATTGTTTCTTGATGTCGTTTTGCACCAGCATCAGCAGCGACCCCGTCACTGCAGTCACCAATCCGACTAGAAAAATCCAGTTCAGCACTGCCTCCGTGTGCACGAATATCGGCGCGAATCGGTTGATCAAGAAGCCGCCGGCGTTCACGATGCCGGCGTGCATAAGGGCCGAGACCGGCGTGGGCCCCTCCATCGTGTAGGGCAGCCAGGTATGCAACAGGAACTGCGCGGAACGGGCGAACGCCGCCAGCGCAACGAGGCCGCCGACCACCTCCACCAGCGGTAGGCCCCAGATGGTTGCAGCCCCACCGGGGTCTGCCTCCACCTGCCTGTAGATGTCCGGCAGGGACCACGTGTCATAGGCACCGAAGAGCAGGACCGCTGCCACCAGCAGCGGCGCGTCCGCCAGTCGATAAGTCATGAAGGTCCATGACTCTCGGCATCACCCCCGTGGATCTCGACGTCGAGCTCGTACGCCAGTTCAACCTCCCCGTCCGTCAGGGAATCATCGTCCGGCAGGTGTGGAGCGACACGCCCGCCGAACGCTCCGGGATCCTCCAGGGTGACATCATCACCCGGTTGAACGACACGCCCGTCACAAACAGCGGCGACCTCCGACGCTTCCTTCGCGGCCGGCGCGGCAACGAGACGGTGACCGTGCACGGAATCCACCTCACCAATGGCGCGACCTACAGCACACGCGTGCAGCTCGAGGAAGTCACCATCAGCGGGCACAGATAGTCGTCAGTCTTCGGTCGTCGGTCGTCGGTCGGCTGGCGACCGACCACCGAAGTCCGAGTCTATTCAGTCCCCAACGCGGCGCCGACGATCTCCTGGGCTTCCTCCTGGACCTGAACCAGGTGCTCCGAGCCGCGGAAGCTCTCCGCGTAGATCTTGTAGACCTCCTCAGTGCCGGACGGCCGCGCGGCGAACCAGCTGTTACGCGTGATGACCTTGAGCCCGCCGATGGAGGCGCCGTTGGCCGGGGCGGTGGTGAGCTTCCGAATGATGGGATCCCCGGCCAGCGTCTCTGCCTCGACCTGCTCCGGGGCGAGCCGCGACAGCACTTCCTTCTGGGCCCGGTTCGCCGGTGCGTCGATGCGGGCGTAGAAGGGCCTTCCAAAGCGCTCCTCCAGCTGGCGGTAGTGCTCGCCGGGGTCGCGGCCGGTGCGCGCGGTGATCTCGGCGGCCAGGAGGTCCAGGATGAATCCGTCCTTGTCGGTCGTCCAGACGGTGCCGTCGAGGCGCAGGAACGACGCTCCGGCGCTCTCCTCACCCCCGAAACCGTACGAGCCGTCGACCAGCCCGTCCACGAACCACTTGAAGCCCACCGGCACCTCCGCCAGCTTCCGCCCCAGATCGGCCGCCACGCGGTCGATCATCGAGCTCGACACCAGCGTCTTCCCGATCGCCGCGTCCGCGCGCCACCCGGGCCGGTTCTGGAACAGATACTGGATGGCGACCGCCAGATAGTGGTTCGGGTTGAGCAGCCCCGAGCTGCGCGTGACGATCCCGTGTCGGTCGAAGTCCGGGTCGTTCCCGAACGCGATGTCGAAGCGGTCCTTGAGCCCGATGAGGCTCGCCATGGCGTAAGGCGAGGAGCAATCCATACGGATCTTCCCGTCCTTGTCCACCGTCATGAAGGAGAAGGTCGGATCGACCCGGGTGTTCACGATCTCCACGTCCAGGCCGTACCGCTCCGCGATCGGCGCCCAATACCCGACTCCCGCCCCTCCCATCGGGTCGGCGCCGATGCGGAGACCCGCCTCGCGTACGGCGGCCATGTCGATCACCCGGTCGAGCTCCGAGACGTAGCCGGTCACGAAGTCGTGGCGGAACGTGGTCTCCGCCCGGAGCGCCCGGGGGTAGGGCAACCGCCGCACCCCGCGCAGCCCGTCGCGCAGAAGCTCGTTCGCCCGCTCCTCCACGGCCTTCGTGATCGAGGTGTCCGCCGGTCCGCCGTTCGGGGGATTGTACTTGAAGCCCCCGTCCTGCGGCGGGTTATGGGAGGGCGTGATCACGACTCCGTCCGCCAGCCCGCTCCCCCGCCCGCGGTTGTAGCCCAGGATCGCGTGCGAGATCACCGGCGTGGGCGTGAATCCCAGCTCCGCGTCCACCAGCAACCGCACGTCGTTCGCGGCGAAAACCTCCACGGCCGTCGCGTGTGCCGGCTCCGAAAGCGCGTGCGTATCCATCCCGAGAAAGAGCGGCCCGTCGATCCCCACCCCGCGTCGGTACTCGCAGATCGCCTGCGCGATCGCGGCGATGTGCGGCTCGTTGAAGGAGCCGTTCAGCGATGTCCCCCGATGGCCGGAGGTTCCGAACGCCACCCGCTGCGCCGGGTCTCCCCAGTCCGGCTGCGTCGTGTAATAGGCCGACACCAGCCTGGGGACGTTCACCAGCAGCTCCTCCGGGGCGGGTTGCCCCGCCAGCTCGTGCATTGCCATGGGACCGGGATTGCAGGTTGCGTGTGGACGGGTTACGTCGGACGGAGAACATCCGTCGTGCGCGGCGGTGGACGCAAGGTCGAAGCCGCGCGCGGCCTTTTCCACACCCGATGCTCACGTTAATGTATTTCAGAACCTGAACGAATCCCCGCGGACTCCGAGGCGTGCATGGAGATGCTGCCCAGGCTGTTGAGCACGGCCCTCGACGCAGCGCTTGACGCGAGCCCGATCGTGGTTCTTACGGGCGCGCGTGGAACGGGAAAGAACACGCTGGCGGCATCCAGGGGCGGTGAGCACGGGCGAGTCCGGCTGTCGCTCGGCGACTACGATCTGCTGGCGGAGGCGCGACGGTCACCGGACGAGCTGGTTCGACGAGCGCCGCGCCTGCTGATCGAGGAGGTGCAGCGGGAGGTGGGTCTCGCTGCCGCGTTGGGGGCGGCGGCCGACGAGCGGCCGGAGCCCGGCCGATTTCTGCTTACCGCCACCGCCGACGCCGCCGACATGCGCGAGCTGACGGAGACGCTCGGCGGCCGGGCCACCTACCTGCGCGCGTGGCCGCTCACCCGAGGGGAGCAGCTCGGCCTAGGCGTGGCGGGGTGGTGGGGCGACCTCTTCGACACGCCGGCGGCGGAGTGGTACGACCTGCTGCTGGAGGTCGGCGGCGAACCGGACGAATGGTGGTCTCTGGCGAAGAGCGGCGGGTTCCCGGGGCTGGCGCTCGACGCGGAGGCCGGTGACGCGTGGCTCCGGGAGCAGGTGCGCACATACCTGGAGCACGACCTGCGGGCGCTGTCGCACACCGAGCGGCTAGCGGATGTCCGCCGCGTGATGGGGGCGGCGTGCCGAAGGCTCGGGGAGGTGGCGAACCAGGCCGAGCTGGCGCGGGAGACGGGAATCTCCGCGCCCACGGTGTTTCGCTACCTCAACCTGCTGGAGGCGTCGTACCAGGCCGTGAGACTGGAGCCGTACGGGGGCGCGGGAACCAGGCGGCTGGTCCGCACCCCGAAGCTTTACTGGGTCGACACCGCGGTGGCGCTCCACCTGGCGGGAGAGGAGAGCCCGCGAGCGGCGCACCTGGAGAACCTGGTCCTCGGGGACCTGCTCGCCTGGCGAGACGCGCAGCTTGCCCGGACGGGCGTGTACTACTGGCGCACCCAGCTCGGCGAGGAGGTCGATTTCGTCGTGGAGCAGGGAGGACGTCTCCTGGCGGTCGAGGTGAGGACTGCGGGCGAGGTAACAGCCTCGGATGCTCGCCATCTCACCACCTTTCGCCGCCAGTACGGCGACGCGGTCCACGGAGCGCTTCTGCTCCACGACGGCGATGACACCTACTGGGTCTCCGACCGCGTTCTCGCCACCCCCTGGTGGCGGGTGATCTGAGCTGAACGCGAGATCGGCTGTCGGGCACGTATTCTACCCCTCGGCGACGGTATACTCGTCCCGAACCTGCGCCTTTCCAGAGCCATACCTTGCTCAGGCTACCGGCGCCTCCTCGGGCACCTTCGCCGGGTGCAGATCGGGTACGAGCCAGGCGGCGATCATCGTAGCCGCGGCAGCGGCGAACACGCCCCAGAAGACCAGGTGCAGGCTCTCCGACAGTCCCGCCTGGAGCACGCTGGCGAACGGGGGGCTCGCCGGGGACCCGGGGGTGCCCGGGTTGAGCAGCGACTGTACGTTGTCCACCGTGAGCCCGCTCCCAGGCGCGTGCTCGCGCAGGTATCTGGCCATGTGCAGGTTGAGTAGGCCGCCGAACACCGCGGCGCCGGCCGCGTTGCCGACCAGCCGCATCAGCATGTTCGCGGCGGTCGCGGCGCCCCGCTGGGTCCACGCGACGCTGGTCTGGATGGCGACGATGAAGGTGGTGTTCAGCAGCCCGAAGCCGACTCCCATCACGAAAGTAGCAGGAGCCAGCAGGATCGGCCCGGCCTCCGCTACCAGGACGACGAGCAGCCCGCCGATACACACCGCCACGCCTCCCGTCCGCGCGATCGGCCGGACGCCGAGGCGCACGAACAATCGCCCCGCGATCACCGAAGCGATCGGCCAGCCCAGCGTCATTCCGGCGAGGGTGAGCCCCGCCGCGAGGGCGGAGCGCCCCTGCACCCCCTGAACGAAGGTCGGGACGAAGCTGATCAGCCCGATCATCGCCAGCCCGGCCATCAGCGTCGCCGCGTTGGCCAGAGCGATCAACGGGTTACGCCAGAGCTCCATCTGCACCACCGGCTCCGCCGCCCGCCGCTCCTGCCGAACGAACGCGACCCCCGCCCCGACGAAGAGCGCGAAGAGTGGCAGTACGCGCAGAAACCCCCATTCGGCCGCCTCGGTGAGCGCCAGCAGCAGCGACGAAAGCCCGAGCAACAGCAGCGCCGCGCCCAGATAGTCGATCCGCGCCTTCTTCCGCTCCACGTCCTCGTGTAGGTACAGCGCGATCATACCTATCGTGAGCAGCCCGACGGGCACGTTCAGCCAGAAGATCCATGCCCAGCTCGCGCGCTCCACGACGATCCCTCCGGCGAGCGGGCCCACGATCGAAGAGACGCCCCAGACGCTCGCCATGTACCCCTGCACCCGCCCGCGCTCCTGGAGCGAATACAGGTCGCCGACCAGCGTCACCGTGATCGGCTGCACCGCTCCCGCCCCGATCCCCTGAAGCAGCCGGAAGAACACCAGCATCTCCATCGACCTCGCGAAACCGCAGAGCACCGATCCCGCCAGGAAGATCACGATGCCGATGATGAAGACGTGTTTCCGCCCGAAGAGGTCCGACAGCTTTCCGAAGATCGGCGTGGTGCCCGCCTGCATCAGCAGATACGACGAGAACACCCAGCCGTACAGGGACACGCCTCCGAGCCGCGCGGCGATGCTCGGCATCGCGGTCGCCACGATGGTCCCCTCGATGGCGGAGAGGAACATCGCCAGCATGAGCGCGACGAGGACGAGCGGGCGGCGGGTCGAGCGCAAGTGCGAAAGCGCGAAGGTGCCGGAGTGCGAAAGTGCCCGCCCCCTCGCGAAAGTCGGGCCCCGGCGCGGGGTGTCTTCCACTCTCGCATTTCGCGCTCCCGCACTGGATGGTTGACAGGCACGGCTCTTACCCCTATACTCGCCCTGCGCTTTTGCGCCGCGGCGAGTTCTAGCGATTGCTCCGCGTTATAAATGTGCTAAACCGCCCGGAGTCCCGCGCGGTCAGCCGCGCGGGATTTTTTTCTGTTCGGACATATCGCATCCGGCCCGCGCTGCGGGTGGAGCGCGCGCAGAAGCTGGCCATTCCCATGGCGGTGGTCGTGATCGTGCTGTTCGGCGCACCGCTGGTCACCTCGTCGCAGCGCGGGGGCACGGCGTACGGCGTGGGCGTAAGCCTGGGGATCACCATCGTCTACATGCTGCTCTTCCGCGTGGGCAAGGCGCTGGGCAGCAGCGGCGCCATCGACCCGCTGATCGCCGCCTGGGGCCCCAACGCCATCCTGCTGGTGGCCG
>JAHWJV010000234.1 GCA_019348265.1 Gemmatimonadota bacterium | reverse complement strand
CCAACCACGCTCCCGCGACCCGGGACCCTGTCCCGTCCGATCGGTTTCGCCCCTCGCCCGGCGCCGCCGCCCGGACCACCGCCTCAGACCGGCCGTTCCCATCCGGCGCGGATGCTGCGATGCGAAACGCAGCAGGTCACACCTCCGGCCCACCGGCACCCCCGCCGTTGCGCACGCCGCGAGCTGCTCGGGGGCGGCACGTGTCCGACCCTCTCACAGTCGGATCCCGCGGAGTCGCGATGTTCGAGTCACTGAAAAAAAGCTGGGAGAGCTTCAATAGCGACGAGCCAGGGTGCCGCTTTCAGAATCAGTACGAACGGCGGACGGAGTCGGGGCAGGGGCGCTGGAAGAAGTTTCTCTACGTTGGCGGCGGCATCATCGTGCTGGCGGCCGGGATCTTCTTTCTCCCCGCACCGGGTCCTGGCATGGTGATCGTCTTCGCCGGCGCGGCCATGATCGCGCAGGGCTCGCTGGTCGCGGCCCGCGCGCTGGACTGGTGCGACGTGCGCATCCGGCGACTGCTGAAATGGGCCCTCGCATTCTGGTCCGGTGCCTCCATGCCGGTGAAGGCCGTCCTGGTCGTGATCGGGCTCATAGTGGCCGCCGCCGCCGCGTACGGCGCCTACTGGTTCTTCTTCCTCCGGTAGCACGCGGCAACGGCCGGAGCCCCCGGTCCGCGGATGCGGAACGGCCCCACGGTGCGAGCGCACCATCGGGCCGTAGCTTCGGCTCGCGCCGGCTCCGCCGCTCAACGCTCCTCGAAGCGCACCGGCTCGAGCCGCGGGGCGAGCAGATGGAAGCCGAGCAGGCCGATCAGGTACGCCATGCCGCACCAGATGAAGATCAGCGAGTAGTTGCTGTTGGTCGTCTCCAGAATGTAGCCGGTGGCGCGCTGGAAGAGCACGGCGGTCATCCCGCCGACGAAGCCGCCGAGCCCCACCACCGAGGCGACCGCCTGCCGCGGGAACATGTCGCTTGCCGTCGTGAACAGGTTCGCCGCCCACCACTGCTGAGCCGCCGCGGCCATGCTGACGAAGAGCACGGCGACCCACATGCTGTTCGCCGAAGGCGCGAAGACGGTCGGCACGGCGAGCAGCGCGGCGATCAGCATCGCGGTCTTGCGCGCGCGGTTCACCGACCAGCCCCGCTTCATGAAGAAGCCCGACGTATATCCACCGGCGATGGAGCCGAAGTCGGAGACCGCGTACACGACGACCAGCGGCGCGGCCAGCCCCACGAGTGCGACGCCAAAGTTCGCGTCCAGGAATTTCGGCAGCCAGTACAGGTAGAACCACCAGACCGGGTCCGAGGCGAGCTTCGCGAACATGTACGCCCACGTCTGCCGGTGCCGCAGCAGCTCGAGCCAGGAGATCCGGGCCGACGTCTCGATCGGATCGCTCCGTATGTACGCGAGCTCGCCCGTCGACACCCGCGGGTTCTTCTCCGGCGGCTGATAGATGAACTGCCAGGCGATGAGCCACACGAACCCGACGGCGCCCGTGATGATGAACGCCCACTCCCATCCGTAGGCGAGCGTGATCGCCGGAACCGCGAGCGGCGCGATGATGGCGCCGACGTTGGTGCCGGAGTTGAAGATCCCCACCGCGAGCGCGCGCTCCTTCTTGGGGAACCACTCGCCCATGCTCTTGATCGCCGTCGGGAAGTTCCCACCCTCGGCGAACCCCAGCGCCGCCCGCGAGATGGAGAAGCCGGGTACCGTCCGCGCGAAAGCGTGCGCCATCGCCGCGAGGCTCCATCCGGCGATCGAAAGCGCGTAGCCGCGCTTCACGCCGATGATGTCGCTGAGCCGGCCCATCAGCAGGTAGCCGAAGGCGTACGCGAAGCTGAACCAGGAGACGATGCTGGCGTAGTCCGTCTCCGACCAGGAGAACTCCGCGGTCAGCGTCGGCGCGAGGATCCCGAGGACCTGCCGGTCGATGTAGTTGATGGTCGTCGCGAGGAAGACCATCCCGCAGATCACCCAGCGGTACTTCGTGCGCCGGTCCTCGACGAAAGCCTCGCCCGCGCCCGCGGTCGATTCGTACTGCGCCATGTGGGGGACTCCTCCATGCGGTTGGGCGTTCGGCTGACCGCGCGGGGCGCGAGCGGCAGCGCAGCAGATCAGGCGGGCACGGGGGTGCGCGACAGAGCCTCCCACAGCCCCAGCAGGTAGGTGGCGCCCAGCGCGCGGTCGTACAACCCGTAACCCGGCTTCCCCGTCTCGCCCCAGATCATGCGGCCGTGGTCGGGACGCATCGGTCCGTCGAAGCCGACCTCGTGCAGCGCGCGCAGCACTTCGAGCATGTCCACGCTGCCAAACTCGCTCGGGTGCTTGCTCTCGTAGAACTGTCGATCGCCCGTCACCTTCACGTTGCGGCAGTGCGCGAAGTGGATACGCCCGAGAGACCCGATCTCCCGCACCATCGCCGGAAGATCGTTATCCAGCGACGCACCCAGTGACCCCGTGCAGAAGGTGACCCCGTTCGCCCGGCTGTCGACCAGGTCGACCAACCGGCGCAGCGCCGGCCCGCTCGTGATGATCCGCGGGAGCCCGAAGATCGACCACGGCGGGTCGTCCGGGTGGATCGCCAGCTTCACTCCCGACTCTTCCGCTACCGGGACGATCCGCTCCAGGAAGTACGCCAGGTTCTCCCAGAGCCGCTCCTCGGTGACCGAACGATAGGCTTCCAGCAGCGCCGCGAGCTCGCGCGCGTCGAACGCGCTCCCCCATCCCGGCAGGTCGCCGGTGCCTCGCGAAAGGTCGATCCGCGCGAGCTGCTCGTGATCATAGGTCAGCGCGGTCGACCCGTCCGGGAAGCGCGTGTCCAGCGTCGTCCGCGTCCAGTCGAAGATCGGCATGAAGTTGTAGCACAGCACCGGGACCCCCACCTCACCCAGATGTCGGATGCTCTGCTGGTACGCCTCGATGTAGCGATCTCGCTCCCCGCGGCCGAGCTTGATGTCCTCGTGAACGAAGATGCTCTCCACCACTGAGAAGCGCAGTCCGGCCTGCTCGATCAGCTCCCGCCGCCGGGCCAGCGCGTCCTCGCGCCAGACTTCGCCCACCGGCACCTCGTGCAGCGCGCTTACGATCCCGTCCATTCCCGGGATCTGCCCAATGTACTGCAGCGGGATCGGATCGAGATCCGGGCCGTACCAGCGGAAGGTCATCCTCATCGATACCCGTCGCTCTCTGGGAGATACTGTGGAAAGAAAGTAGCCGCGGCGGAGCTGGAACGAAAAAGCGGGATCTCCTTTCGCTCGGCCCGACGGCCCGGCCTTGGCGCGCCGAGCACCGGTCTCGTGCTGCCTCGACGGATTCGGCCGCCGTTCCAAAACCAGTGATCGCGACCGCGACCGGGGTCTGGGAACACTTGCGTGGGCGGGATTTCCCCGGCAATTTGTACCGGACGTGTACTAATCGCAAGGAGAGTTCGCGCCCCGCGCGTCGAGCCGAGAGCTCCGCGCCCGCCGCGCTGATTTCCGCGTCTCCTGAGGCACTGTTCGACTCCCGCGCAACGAGTGCCTTTCGTCGGGTGTACTCCGTCACTGCCGACCACCGCCGCAGCTTCCGGCGCGGGTCGGCTACCTGGCCGAGCTGCCACGAGCGATTGCTTCGCCCGTCCTTTACCGAGTCGTCTCGTCGTCATCGACCAACGCCACGAAGCATGACATTCAAACTCGTTCGGTTGCTCGGGACGGTTTCTCTGCTGGCCGGCGCGGCCGCCTGCGGCCGACAACAGACTGTCGCTCTGCCGCCGCTGCCGACCATGGAGCTCCCGCGCGGATCGGAGATCGCGCCGGTGCTGTCGCCGAAGCAGGCGCTGCAGACCTTCCGCCTCCCCGAAGGATATCGGATGGAGCTGGTCGCGGCGGAGCCACTGGTACAGGAGCCGGTGCGGATCCAGTTCGACCCGGAGGGGCGCATGTGGGTCGTGGAGATGCGCGGCTACATGCCCAACATCCGAGACGAGGGAGCCGACGCGCCGATCGGCCGGATCGCGGTGCTCGAGGATCTCAACAATGATGGTCGCATGGACAAGCGGACCGTCTTCGTCGACAGCCTCGTCCTGCCACGTTCGCTGCAGGTGCTCGACGGTAACGCTGCGCTCTTCTCTTCGCCCCCGAACATCTGGCTCGCCCGCGACACGAGCGGCGACCTGAGGGCGGACACGCGCGAGCTGATGCGCACCGACTACGGGAACCCGGGCGGCAACGTCGAGCACAACGCCAACGGCTTCCTCTGGGGGATGGACAACTGGCTGCACAGCTCGGAGTACCCCGGCCAGCACCGACTGGTGAATGGGAAGCTCGAGCTGCGGCGGACCCCGTCCGAGGGGCAGTGGGGCATCTCGATGGACGACTACGGGCGGATCTTCCGCAACAGCAACGAGGACCCGCTTCGCATCGATCTGATCTCCGCGCACTACGCCGCGCGCAATCCGAACGTCGCAGCCGTGCGGGGGGTGTACGAGCGGCTGACGCCGAACGTCGCGACCTTCCCGATCCATCCCAACCCGGCGATCAACCGCGGCTATCGCGAGCAGACCATGCGCGCGGACAGCACGCTGGCGCACTACACCGCCGCCAACTCCCCTGTCATCTACACCGGCGATCGCCTCCCCGCCGAGCTGTCGCCGTTCCGCCCCGAGGTCGAGAAGATCTTCGACCGGATGACGCGTGCGCACCGCACGCTGACCGATCCGGAAGCGCTCCGTGAGTACCTCGCGCGCGGCGTCCCCGGGCTGCACGAAGAGCGTGGCCGACAGCGCGCCCCCGCGGCGGACCATCACGAGGTAGGCGTTGGGCTCCTCGAACCCCGTGAGGTAGCGGAAGGGCGACCGCTGGTGGAACGACAAGTAGTCGGCCGTGGGCTCGCGCTCCCCCACCGCGACCACGACGCCGTCGCCCGGCAGCGCCGCCGCCAGCGCCGCCTCGTCGCGCGACACCGACGGGATGTCGATCAGCTCGAGCGTCCTGGCGGCCAGGCGCTCGCCGAGCTCGGCGTCGCTCAGCCGTTCCAGCACGCGGCGGCACACTATCGCCAAGCGCTCCGCCGCTCCTAGAATGGGAGGGGAATGGAACGCAGCCGCAACGGCCGGATCGGCCCATCCAAGAAGTCCCCCGATCAGTCCGGCCCGCCGGCGCGGGCGCGCCAGCGCGCGTTCGCGCGGCTGCCTGCCGGTGAAGCCGCTCTTCGCGGGGTCCTGCACATGGAAGTAGGTGCTGGCGCTGGCGAAACCCTCGGCCGCGCGCAGCGCAAAGTAGCCCGACGAGTCGACGCTGGCCGCGTCGAGCTCGAGCTCGTGCAGCGGCGGATCCTCGGCCCGAGCGACCTCGGTCTCGATGATGCCCCCGGTCCGCGGGCACAGGTACATGCGGAACTCCATCGTCGCGTCGATGAACTGCGACGGGTCCTCGCCGAGCGGGGTGGCCTCCTGGACGGGCACCACCAGGCGGGCGCACGCGTCCTTGTAGGCGCCGTCGACGCTGCACAGGGGCTCGCCGGAGTAGGTGCTGCACAGGACGAGCGAGCCGTCGGCCGCGCGGCCGACGTCGAGCGTCTCGGTGATCGCGCGCAGCAGCCGCTCGACCGGCGGGCCGTCGTAGGGGGTGCCGGCCGTCGCCGCCGACAGCCGCTCGGCGCGCGCGCGGCCGCGGCGCTCCTCGGCGGCCTCGGGGTCGACCTTGCCCGCAGCGTCGATGACCACGCCGAACAGCCGCTCGGCCACCGCCGGCGTGTAGCGGCCGTCGGCGACGTCGCGCTCGACCGACGCCGGGTCGCGCGCGAGCGGGTCGCCGAGCCCGGCGGCGCCGGCGCAGCTGACCTCGTAGACGTCCCCGGGGCGCTGCACGAGGTTCGACTCCTTCGGGCTCAGCTCGCGCGTGCGCTCGTCGGCGGGGTCGAGGCGCTCCGCGCGCAGCACGACGTCGCCGGCCGACCCGTTGCCCGTCCGGAAGCGATACGTGTTCGGCGGTCCGGGTATGCCTCCGAACAGCCCGGTCCCCGTCGGGTGCGTCACGCCGCAGGTGGCCACCTGGTGGAGCACCTGATCCGAC
>JAHWJV010000233.1 GCA_019348265.1 Gemmatimonadota bacterium | reverse complement strand
CGCTGTCGCTGGGCATCGAGACGCTCGGTGGCGTGTTCACCGTCCTGATCGCGCGGAACACCACCATCCCGACCAAGAAGTCGGAGGTGTTCTCGACGGCCGAGGACAGCCAGACCACGGTCGAGATCCACGTGCTGCAGGGTGAGCGCGAGATGGCCACCTACAACAAGACGATCGGCAAATTCCAGCTGACGGGGATTCCGCCGGCGCCTCGCGGGATGCCGCAGGTGGAGGTGACGTTCGACATCGACGCGAACGGGATCCTGCACGTGTCGGCGAAGGACCGCACGACGGGCAAGGAGCAGAAGATCCGCATCGAGTCTTCGAGCGGCCTGTCGGAGAGCGAGATCGAGAAGATGGTCACCGACGCGGAGGCGCACGCCGACGAGGACAAGAAGCGGCGTGAGGAGATCGAGGCGCGCAATCGCCTCGACGCGATGGTGTACGAGGTCGAGAAGAACATGAAGGAGTGGGAGGACAAGCTCGACGCCTCCGCGAAGGAGGAGCTGACGGCGGCGCTGGAGCGTGGGCGGAAGGCTCTGAAGCAGGGAGACACCGACGAGATCCGTGCTGCGAACGAGGAGCTGCAGCGCGCCTACAGCGCCGCTGGCGCCGCGATCTACCAGGCGCAGCAGGCCACCTCCACGCCGGGCGCCGACGCTGGCTTCACGGGTGGAGCGACCGGCGGCGCCGGCTTCGAGGACGACGCCACCTCGCAGGCGACCGGCGGCGGCGCGGCCGACGACGTGGTCGAGGCGGACTACGAGATCGTCGAGGACGAGAAGAAGTAGCTCGCGTAGGGAACAGGGAACAGGGAAGAGCGGGAAACGTTGAGCGGGGGCCGATTTCGCACGTCGATTTCGACCCCCGCTGTTTCGTGCAGGCTGTTCCCTGTTCCCTATTCCCTATTCCCTGGATCAGTGGTACGATTGAAGCTCGTTGGACCGTCTCCGCGATCTCCCCACACAGGCTGTCGACACACTTATGCTAGATCCCGTACGAGCCAAGGCCAGGATCATCGGCTTCACCGCCATCGCCTTCATGGGCGGGGTGGTGCTGGCATCGGGCATGGAGTGGACGGCCGGATCGCACGCCGCCGCGCTCCTGCAATCTCCCCCCGCGGCCCGGGAGGTCCGCCCGGTAGCCGAGCTGAGCGAGGCCTTCGTCGCGATCTCCGAGTCCGTTACGCCTGCCGTGGTGAACATCCAGGTGGAGCGGCCGCCGCGGTCGAGCGCCGGGTCCTCCGACCTGCCGGAGTCGTTCCGCCGCTTCTTCGAGATGCCGGAAGGCGATCGTGAGCCACGGCCGCAGCAGGGAGCGGGCTCCGGCTTCCTGATCAGCGCGGACGGCTACATCCTGACGAATAACCACGTCGTGGAGGACGCCACCGCGATCAAGGTCATCCTGAAGGATCGACGGGAGTTCCTGGCGCGCGTGATCGGCCGCGACCCCAACACGGACATCGCGGTGATCAAGCTCGAGGGAACCGGCTTCCCGAGCGTACGCCTCGGCGATCCGGAGCAGACCCGCGTGGGCGAGTGGGTGTTGGCGATCGGCAACCCACTTGGTAACCTCGACTTCACCGTCACGGCTGGAATCGTCAGCGCCAAGGGCCGGCCGCTCGGCATCATCGGTCAGACGACGCAGAGCAGCTACACGCTCGAGAGCTTCATCCAGACGGACGCGGCGATCAACCCGGGCAACTCGGGTGGTCCGCTGGTCAACATTCGCGGAGAGGTGATCGGGGTGAACTCGGCGATCGCCTCCAACACGGGCTTCTACGAGGGGTACGGCTTCGCGGTCCCGATCGACATCGCGCGGCGAGTCGGCGAGGACCTGATCCGCTATGGCAAGGTGCGTCGGCCGATCCTGGGGGTCAGCATCCAGGACGTCTCCGTCGAGGACGCGGAGTACTACCGCCTGCCCAGCGTCGGCGGCATCCTCGTGGAGGATTTCAGCATGGAGAACAGTCCGGCGCAGCGCGCCGGGCTCCGCTCCGGCGACGTGATCGTGGCCGTGAACGGCAACAACGTGACCCAGGTCAACGAGCTGCAGCGGCGCATCGCGAGCCTCAACCCGGGTGACCGGGTGACGCTCGAAGTGATCCGCGGCGGCGACCGGCAGCGTCTGCAGGTGCAGCTCGCCGAGGCTCCCTCGACGGCGACGCAGATCGCCGCGGAGTCCCCGGCCGCACGCGCGCCCACGCAGAATGGCCTCGGCATCGAGGTCGCACCGCTCACGGCGGAGACGGCGCGCGGAACTCGCTTCCAGCAGCTCGGCGGCCTGCTGGTCGTTGACGTGGAGCCGCTCAGCCCCGCCGACCGCAAGGGAATCTCGGAGGGCCGCCTCAAGGTGGTCTCCGTCGATGGGCAGGCGGTAAACACGGTCGCGGAGTATCAGCGGCTGGTGAACGCGAAGCGGAGCGGGCAGATCGTCTCGCTTACGGTGCAGACCGACACCGGCGCGAACCGGATCGTGAACATCCGGATGCCTTAGCGTCGAGTGGACCAGGCGCGGCGGGGTCGGCTCGGGGAGAGTGCCGGGCCGACCCCGCTCTCGTGACAGGGAGCCGCGGGGCCGACGACGGGCGTACGGCGCTACAACCGTGTGCTCCTTTCGGTTGACCCCCCCTCACACCTCGTCTATATTTGCAGAACGACCTCGGGCGGAAGTGGCGGAACTGGTAGACGCACCAGACTTAGGATCTGGCGGCCCCGGCCGTGGGGGTTCGAGTCCCCCCTTTCGCACATCGATTGATCACCGCATCGGCGGAGCGGATGTCCCCCGAAACCATGAATTTGAAGATCGCGGTCCAGGAAGCTGAAGCCTGGAGCCGTCGGTTGTCTATCACCGTCCCCGCCGAGCGCGTGAAGCGAACGCGCGGGGCCGTGAGCGACCAGATGGCGCGCAACGCGCGCATGCCCGGATTTCGGAAAGGAAAGCTCCCGTCGCGCGTCGTCGAGCAGCGTTTCGGCCCGTCGATCGACCAGGAGACTGTCGACCGCACGATCCAGGAAGCGTATCGCGAGGCGCTCGAGAGCCAGGGTCTCACGCCCATCAACCAGGGCAAAGTCGATCGGATCGAGTACAAGCCCGGCGCCGACCTGACCTTCGAGGTGGAGCTGGAGGTTCGCCCCGAGATCGAGCTCACCCGGCTCTCGGGGTTCACCCTCACGCGGGCGCCGTTGGAGACGTCGGAGGACGACGTCACCGGCGTGCTGGAGCGACTCCGTGACGAGCGGGCCACCTGGGAGGCACTGGAAGGCGAGGGGCTCAAGCCCGCCGCCGGCCAGCAGGTCTCCGTCGAGATCACTCCGCTGAGCACGGACGGGGAGCCGCAGGAGGACGCGACGCCGCGGCCCTACCGCTTCGTGATCGGCGAGGGGCAGGCGATCCCCGACGTGGAGGAGGCGATCCTGAGCCTCGGGCTCGGCGAGGAGGGGGATTTCACCGCCCGCTTCCCCGACGACTTCCCGGACGAGGCGAGCCGCGGCGTCGAGCAGCGTCTGCACATCCGGCTGACGGGGATCGAGCGCAAAATCGCCCCGGAGCTGGACGATGAGTTCGCCAAGGGTGTCGGCGAGTTCGAGACGCTGGAGGCTTTGCGGGAGCGGATCCGTGCGGACCTGGAGACCGAAGCGGGCCAGCGAGCCGACGGTGAGCTCCGGCAGCAGCTGGTCGACCGGATCCTGGAGGCGAATCCGTTCTCGGTTCCGAATTCGATGGTCGACCGGTACCTCGACTACATGACGGGGCACTCGCACGAAGAGGGGAAGCCGCATCACCACACGGCGGAGGAGGAGGAGCGGATAGGCGCGATCCGCGCGACCCTCCGACCGCAGGCGGAGTGGGGGCTGAAGCGGACCCTGGTCGTGGAGCACATTGCCGAGCAGGAGGGGTTGAACGCGACGCAGGACGAGATCGACTCCAAGGTCGAGGAGCTCGCCAGCGCGCACGGCCGTACCCCGAGCGAGGTGTGGCTCCAGCTGGAGAAGTCCGGACAGCTGGAGGTCCTCGAGCGGGAGCTCACCCAGGACAAGGTCTTCACCTTTCTCCTGGGACAGAACACCGTCGCCTGATACCGAGCCCGAACCTGAATCCCGACGTAAATGTACGCGCCTTATGTAATCGAACGTTCGAGCCGTGGAGAGCGGACCTACGACATCTTCTCCCGGCTGCTCATGGACAGGATCGTGTTCCTGGGCACCGCGATCAACGACGATGTCGCGAACATCATCATAGCACAGCTCCTGTTCCTGGATGCGGACAACCCGGAGAAGGACATTTATCTTTACATCAACTCGCCCGGCGGCTCGGTGTACAGCGGTCTGGCGATCTACGACACCATCCAGTTCCTGCGCGCGCCTGTGAACACCTACTGCATGGGCATCGCCGCCAGCATGGGCTCGTTTCTGCTCGCCGCGGGGACCAAGGGAAAGCGGTACGCCCTTCCGAACTCGCGTATCATGATGCACCAGCCGTCGATGGGCGGCGTGCACGGAACGGCGGCCGACCTCGAGATCCAGGCGCGGGAGATCCTCTACCTGCGCGAGCGGCTCAACGAGATCTACGCGAAGCACACCGGGCAGACGGTACAGCGGATCATGGAGGACCTCGACCGCGACCGTTTCATGACACCGGACGAGGCCAAGGAGTACGGTCTGATCGACCATGTCATCTCTCGTCAGGGTGAAGTGGTGAATGTTACGCACGAAGTGGCCGAAACTGGTATCTAGACGGTCCGCCGCCGGGTATCCGGCGGCCATGCCCCTTCCCCTCTCGCGGTTTGAAGTCTATGGCGAGCGATAAGCATCTCCGCTGTTCCTTCTGCGGAAAATCCAAGGACGCGGTGAAGCGCTTCATCTCCGGTCCGTCGGTCTACATTTGCAACGAGTGTATCTCGTTGTGTAATGAGATCCTGGCGGAAGAGGAGGAGAAGGAGGCAGCCAGTGCGCCCACGCCGCTCCCGACTCCTCGCGAGATCAAGGACGCGCTGGATCAGTACGTCATCGGGCAGGAGGACGCGAAGCGTTCCCTGGCGGTGGCGGTGTACAACCACTACAAGCGGGTGAACCAGCAGGCGATGACCGGTGAGGACATCGAGCTGGAAAAATCCAACATCCTGCTGATCGGCTCGACGGGTGTGGGGAAGACGCTGCTGGCGCAAACGCTCGCGCGCACGCTCCGCGTCCCCTTCACCATCGTCGACGCGACCACGCTCACCGAGGCGGGCTACGTCGGTGAGGACGTCGAGAACATCCTGGTCCGCCTGCTCCAGGCCGCCGACTTCAACGTCGCGGAGTGCGAGCGCGGGATCATCTACATCGACGAGATCGACAAGATCGCCCGCAAGAGCGAGAACCCGTCGATCACCCGGGACGTCTCCGGGGAGGGCGTGCAGCAGGCGTTGCTCAAGATCCTCGAGGGCACGACCGCCTCGGTCCCCCCTCAGGGCGGGCGCAAGCACCCGCACCAGGAGTTCATCCAGATCGACACCACGAACATCCTGTTCATCTGCGGTGGTGCCTTCGCCGGCCTCGACAAGATCATCGAGGGCCGCGTCGGCCAGAAGTCGATCGGGTTCCGCACCGAGGTCCAGAAGGACAAGTCGGGTGCGGCCGAGGTCTTCGTCGAGGTCGCCCCGGAGGACCTGTTGAAGTTCGGGCTCATCCCGGAATTCGTCGGCCGGCTGCCCGTCATCGGCGCCGTCCAGAACCTCGACCACGAGGCCCTCATCCAGATCCTCGTCGAGCCGAAGAACGCCCTCGTCAAGCAGTACAAGCGGACGTTCGCCCTCGACAACATCGACCTCGAGTTCACCGAGGACGCGCTCCACGCCGTCGCCGACCAGGCGCTGCTGCGGGGCACCGGCGCCCGCGGGCTTCGCGCCATCCTCGAAGAGGTGCTGCTGGAGGTCATGTACGCCCTGCCGAGCCGCACGGACATCGGCAAGTGCGTGATCGACCGGTCGGTGGTGCTCGAGCGGGTCAACCCGACGCTCGTCCCCCGCACCGAGACCCCGGCGAAGACCGACCGCCCGAGGCGCGCCGCCTCGTAGGAGGCACGATCCC
>JAHWJV010000232.1 GCA_019348265.1 Gemmatimonadota bacterium | reverse complement strand
CTGCTCGGTGGCCGGGACCTGGAAGGCCAGACCGTCAGGAACTCCCTTCCCGAGCTGGAGGGGCAGGGGCTTTTCGAGATCCTCGACGAGGTCTATCGCTCTGGAAAGCCGTTCGAAGGTAAGGCTATCACCATCACCTACGACCGCGCCGGGAACGGCGAGATGTACACCGGCGTGTTCGACACGCTCTACCAGCCGATCCTCGGCATCGACGGTACCATCTCCGGTGTGATGAGCATCAGCGTGGAAGTCACGGACAAACCTGACCCGCCCGCCGCTCCATCGGGTGAAGCGGCGGACGAGTGAGGCGGACGAGGTGACGACAAGCGGCTGCTGGGCGTCCAAAAGGATGGACCCACTACGCAGGAGGAACTCCTATGCGACTGACTTTTCCGACTCTCCTCCTGAGCGTCGCTGCGCTCTCCGGATGCAGCTCGGCCTACGGCGGTTTCCCGAGGCCGGGCGGTCCGCTCGGTGACATCATCGCCGTGGGGGACGATAGAGACGATCGTGATGATCGCGATGGCCGCGGTGGCGTGGCCGGTGCGCGAAGGCTCGGGGTGCCGAAGGGGCACTACCCCCCACCCGGCGAGTGCCGCGTCTGGTATCCCGGGACGCCGCCTGGTCAGCAGCCGCCTCCGGCGAAATGCGACCGACTCGTCGGCCGGGTGCCGGTGGGGGCGTTCGTGCTCTACAACGACAGAGAATGGGACACGAGCTACGATTGGACCGCGCACGAGCGCCGTCAGCGCGGCAGCGTTCCGGCGGTGATCCTGGAGCTGGTGCGTTCGCAGCGCCGTTAGCACGGCGCTTCCGCAATGCCGAGCGGGCACCCCACCTCGGGGTGCCCGCTCTTTTATGGACCGGTCGAAAAGCCTTCTCCCGCCAGACGAGCGGGGCTGGCGATTCAGTCGTCGAACTCGACCTTGGTGAAGCCGTCCTTCAGCTTCGCCTCGAACTCGACCACTTTCCCTGTCCTGGCGAAGTCGAACGATGACAGATCGATGACGCGGCCAGCGGAAAGGAACCAGGCGCGTGGGTCCACCCCGACGGTCACCACCTTGTTGGCGTCGTCGACCACCAGCGGCGGCTCGAACCTTCGCTCCACCTCGATCTCGGCCTCGAAAAAGGTCGTGAACGGCACCGGCACGCCACCAACAGGCGTGAAGCTTCCGACCACGACCATGCTCGCGTCCTCCGGCCATGTCGGGAACGCGGACCGAACCGCCTCCACCAGTCGCCGCGTATCCTCGCTCTTCTCCTCGTCGAGGTCGATGTCTTCAGCCTCGAACTTCAGCTTCTCGTACCGCCCCGCCGGCACCTCCTGGCTCACGGCGACCGCCGCTCCTGAACCGAGGGGCAGATCGATGAATGCCGGCGCCCCCTCGAACTTCTTGCACGCATCGTCGGCATCATCGTCCTTTTTGTCGCACTCGCCATCGGCGCGCTCCAGCTTGAACTCCTTCAGGATGAAACGTACATCCGTAATGGTGAGGGTGCCGTTGGACCCCGTCACAACGAGCTGCTCCGCGCCCGAGACGGAGAACGACGCACGGCTGGTCGCCGGTCGCGCCGAGCTCGCGGCGAAGCGGATGGCAACGTTGCTACTGCCCTCCGATCCCGCCAGGTCGTCGCAGGCGGGGAGGGCGAGCGCAACGACGGCCGCCGATAGAAGAACCGTGCGCATCTGCTTTTCGAATGACGAGTGGTTCAGGACGCCGAATGCGAGCTCACGGCCCACCAGGATCGCTGGAGGGGCGGTTTGCGTCCCGCGTTTCTAGAACACAAGACGAACCCGCGCGTGCGTGCGTCACAAACACGCACGTATCTCATGGCCCGCGCACGGCGTCGTCATCATTCCCCTCCTGGCGCCCGGACGAGTGCAGCCATCGTCAAAGTCGGCGTATCCCCGCTCCGCCCGCCCAGCACCGTCCGCCCTACGTGCTGCGGCAATAACGCGGCTGCCGCGTGTACCGGGCAGGGGCCGCGACACCGGTAACGGCCCCCTAGAACGTCACGCCCAAGGTGATCGGAAAATAGTTTGCATCTCCACTGTGGCGATCCGCACTGTGGTACCGCCCTTCTACGAAGGTGCGAAGTCCCAGGACCATCACTTTCGTCCCCAGACCCGCGTTCCAGCCCAAGCGGGTGCTGCTCGTGCAGGTTGCTCCGCCGCATGTGGCGTGATACCCCCCGAGTCCCGTGATGATGTACGGCGACAGCGGTGAATTCGGCATCGGCAGCCGGTAGGTCAGGTTCAGGGTTGCGGACGTGACCGATTGCCGTGCGCCCGCCAGGCCTCCGCCGGACGCCGCCTCGACTGCAGACTGATTGTACGCCGCGTCCGCGCGCAGGCCGAGCGGTAGCATCGGAAGCCCAGCGATCACCGTGCCAGCGCGTGCCACCCGGTGCTCACGCTGCTGCCGAACGAACCGTTCGGCATCGATGCACCGCCGGCCACCCCAATCGTGATCGGCCGCTGCGCGTGTGACGGCGTTGCCCACAACGACATCACCGATGACAACACTGCTATGAACGTGATCCGCCGCATGTCTCGCCTCCTGGATTGGATTGCGCGCCTACAGGGTCTTCAGGTACTCCCTCAGGTCTCGCCTCTGCTGGCGCGTGAGCCGGAGGTTCAGGGTCTCGTCGTAGTGTTCGATGAATTCCTCCAGCGTCTCGGCGCTGCCGTCGTGAAAGTACGGCGGGTGCTGCCAGAGGCCGCGGAGAGGCGTCGTACGATACCGCTTCGTCAGTGTCCGCTCGGCGTACGCCGGGTCCATCCCCGTCTCCGAGGGAGCGTGGAGCACGCCGTCGTTGTTGTCGGTGAGGTTCCCGTTCACATGGCATCGTGCACAGCTCGCATCGAAGACCACTTTGCCCCGCCGTGCACCCGTCGCGTCGAAGGACGCCCCAGGAGGCGGGGGAGTCGAGAGGCTGTGCTGGTAGGCCCGCAGCGCTGCGAGCTTCGGCGTCACCAAATCAGGCTCGTGCACGACGTGTACGCCGAGCCGCGGATCGGAAAAGTTACCCTGCGCATACATCTGGGTCACGGCGACATAGGCGTTCCAATAGGAGATCGGTGCGTCCGCGGTGTACGTCTCGTTCTTCACCTCCGCCAGCCCGTACGCTGGCGGCATGACGAGCGGAGTGTTCTTGCCGTCGATGTTGAAGCGAGGGTCGTACGTTCCGGCCGGCCACGAACGGAAGACCGCCTTCTGCTCCTCGGTGAAGTTGGGAAGCATCGCGAGGATCTTCCCCACCTCAAGATCGCGGTTGGTCCACCCATCAGGCGGTGGCCGATGCCGGGGAGAAGTGCATTGTCAACCGTGGAGTGACAGAGGCCGCACGTCATTCCGACCCGCTTGATGCGGTCGCCCTCGAACTCCGCCCGGAGACCGACCACGGCGTTCTGCCTCAGAAGCTCCTTCGTTCCCCCGACACCGAAGGGGTTATTCACCAGGAACTTCACGAGGTTCAGCCGATCCATGTCGACCTTGAGGCCGAGCCGAAGCGCCTCCAGCGGCTCGATGTCGTTCTCGATCACCTCGTGCAGGCGCGCCGTATCGCTCCAGAACACCTCCTTTCCGAACGTGTCGTCCCGGAAGATGTCGCGGCCCTGTCGCGCGAGATCGTTCGCTGGTTCCGACATGGGAAACTGCCGGCACCCGGCGCTTAGAACCGCTACAGCGGCGAAGACCACCAGGTGCGTCAGCGGGGGGGATGGGAGGAGGGCGGCCAGACCGACGCGCGAAGCTTGCCTCATCGTTCTTCCTCGGCATGGAGTGTGGACAACGGGACGGGGATGTGCGAGCAGCAGACGGGACTGCTCCGGGCAAGCGGCGCAATGGTTCCTCGGGACGAGGAGTTCGGCTGGGCTCCGGCCTGAGGGTTGCACCGTCCGGACAGGAGATGCACAACATATACCAAGTGATCGCTTTGTATATTAGCCGCTGAATCGAATCGGAGGAAATGCCAGTGACGGCACCCGAGAGATCACAGGTGAGTGATACCCGAAGGAAGCTCCTCGCTCTGCTCTGCAGCGGCGACCTGACCACCAGTGAGCTCGCACGCGAGCTGGGGATCACCGCCAACGGTGCACGTGGCCACCTGGCGCTCCTGGAGCAGGAAGGGTTGGTGGAGCGGCGAGTGGTGCGGCGAGGGGTGGGAAAGCCAGCTCACGAATACCGCCTGACTGCGGAGGGCTCCCTCCGGCTGTCGCGAGCCTACCTGCCGCTACTGTCCGCCGTCTTGTCGGTGGTGAATGAGCAGGGCAGCGCCAAAGACGAGGAGACGCTCCTCCGCGAGGCGGGACGGACGCTGGTTGAGCAGCGTGCCCGGCCCGGGGGGGCATTGCGGCGGCGAGCTGACGCGGCGGCCGATCTGCTCGGCCAGCTCGGTGCGATCGCAACGGTACGGGAGGAGACCGACGCACTCTGGATCGAAGGTGCGTGCTGCCCCGTCCGCGCTCTCGTGCCGGATCACCCGCTCGCCTGCAAGGCAGTAGAGGCCATGCTGGAGGAGTACATCGGCGCACGGGTACGTGAGCAGTGTGAGAAGCATGATCCACCCACCTGCCGGCTCATCATTGGAGCCGCGGATCAATGAACGCACGACGGATGGGACGGCCTGCTGCAACTGGTGCTACCCGGCTGGAACGCAGGTAGGAAGTCGACCTGCTCGTGCGCAGTCCCCGCTGCGGAGCACGAGGGGACCGGGAGCAGGCGAGATTGGCTGCGCGAACGAGCGATGCCAGAAGAGGGGCATAATGAAGCAGGGCGCCAGATGAGACCTGGCGCCCTGCTTCACATTAACGCCCGTGCCCGATCATGACTCGCGAGCAGACCGTCCGTGCCACTCGCCGGTGGCACAGCTGTCGCACCAGTCTTCAGGAACTCGGGACTTCTGGCAGGTAGATCTCGCTCCCCGTCGCGGTTAGCCGTTCCATACGAGATGGCGAGGCTGCCGTGGTTGTCCTCCAGCAGCAGGAATGGTAGGCTCATGGCGTTTCGCCGTGCTTGCTTATTTCTGGAACGGAACGGCGCCAGCCCCTGAGGCTCACCCGCTCCGCCTGGTGAAGCAGTCGCGCGAGTATCTCCACGGCCTCCTCCACTGCCTCTCCCGCATTAGCTGCGAGGGACCGGCGAAGCGTGCCGTCCGTGATCTCCCGCAGCACCTCCGATTCCCGGCGCAGCGCCGCCTCGGTCCACCCGAGCCGCGCCCGCTGCGCGCCATGCAGATGCGAGATCGTGCGCTGGATCTCCGAACCGTCGCGCATCAACGCAGGTTCGCCGCCTCCCTCGTCCAATGCGACCAGCGCCAGGCCGATGTCCACCAGGAAGGTGGACGTGTGGTTCTCCAGCTGGGCCTTATCGAGGGACTCTGCCCCCGGTGTCATCGCGTCCGATCGCAGGCGGTCGCCCAACGCGTCCACGATCTCGTCGGCACACCGAACCAACGCATGACCGACCTCCCGAAGGCGTGGGATCTCTTGGGGGGCCAGCGAGTCGCGATCCGGCCGCTCGCTGGCCTTTAACTCCGAACCGGCCGGTAACCAGACGGTGAAGCATGAGCCGCGTCCGGGTTGGCTTCGGACGGTGAGACTTCCTCCCATCAGGAGCGCCAGACGCTGGCTGATCGTGAGCCCCAGTCCTGTACCGCCGCGCTCTCGGGTGTGGGCCGAATCCACCTGCACGAAGGGGTCGAAGATCGATCGCTGCCTCTCCGACGGGATCCCGATTCCCGTGTCCTCCACCTCGATTGCGACCCAAGGCCCCTCTTGTGCCAGCCCGGCCGCGGGGTCCGCACGCTGTCTCGTTTGGTAGGACACACTCACCTTTCCGCCTCGCGGGGTGAACTTCACCGCGTTGGACAGCAGGTTGACCAGGATCTGCCGCACGCGCGGCTCGTCGCCCAGGTACGGCGCATCGACGTCTCCGCGGCAGCTCTCCGACAGCGCGAGCCCCCCGGCCGCCGCCTGGGGCCGGACGAGCGCCAGCGCCGCATCCACCGTGTCGCCCGCGCGTACCGGCGCGCGCTCCACGCGGAGCGCGCCCGCGTCGACCTTCGCCAGGTCGAGC
>JAHWJV010000231.1 GCA_019348265.1 Gemmatimonadota bacterium | reverse complement strand
TCTCGACGTCGGCCTTGAAGGCCCTTATCTGCGAGTCGTCGCGGGTCGGGGTCGGGTACTCCGTCTGCGGGACCGAGGGGACCTCCTGGGTCATCTCGCGGCCCTCGGCCTCCCACTTGACCCTCCCGCCGTCCATCACGGCGACGTTGTCGTGGCCGAAGAGGCGGAAGACCCACAACGCGTAGGTGGCCCACCAGTTGTTCTTGTCCCCGTAGAAGACCACCTTGGTGTCGGGGCCTATGCCCTTCTCGCCCATCAGGCGGGCGAACTTCTCGGGGTCGAGGTAGTCGCGCACGAGCGGGTCGTTCAGGTCCTCGACCCAGTCGATCTTGACGGCGTTCGGGATGTGCCCCACCTCGTAGAGCAGCACGTCCTCGTCGCTCTCCACGATGCGGATGTTCGGATCTTGAGCGCGCTCCGCCACCCAGTCGGTGGAGACCAGCGCGTCCGTCCGCGCGTAGCCACGCTGCTCGAGGGGGGTACTCGTCGATGCCATTGTTTTCTAAGCTCCTGTAGATTGTTTGGGTCCAGTAGGGACTGGAACGGTTCACACCAGATGGATCCCGCACTCCGTAATCGCCGCCCCACGCCATCGTCCTGCCCGCTCGTCCTCATCCGACGCGACCGGGGTCGTCAGCGGCTCGTCGCCGATGCTCGTGTAACCCTTGTCGTGGAGCGGATTATAGGGGAGCTGGTTTTCCAGGATGTACCGCCATATCTCGCCCCGGGACCAGTGCACCAGCGGATTGACCCGCAGCTTCTCCCCGGCCTCAACCGGGAGGAGCATGGTGCGCGTCTTTGCCTGGTCGCGCCGTCGGCCGGTGATCCAGCCGTCCAGGTTTCTCGTGGCCTCGAGAAACGGCTCCACCTTCGCCACCTGCTGGTAGCGGGCGAGGTCGTGCTCCCACAGGCGCTCGCCGTAGCGCGCCTCGAACTCCTCGCGGCTCGCCGCCGGGCGGTAGACGAGGAGGTTCAGGTTGTACCGCTCCCGGACCCGCTCCATGTGCTGCAGCGTCTCCGGGAAGTGGTGTAGCGTGTCGACGAAGATGACCGGAAGCTCCGGCGCGATGTCCACCAGCATGTGAATCAGCACGGCGCTGCCCGGCCCGAATGCCGACACCTGCGCGAAGCGGCCCTGCGCAAAGTGGTCGACGGACCATCGCAGGATATCCTCCGCTCGCGCGCCCTCCAGCTTCCGGTTCACCTCGTCGAGGTCGAAGGGATCCTCCGACTCCAGCCGGGCGTGTGCCGCGGCGGTGCTCATGCGCGCGCCCCGGCAGCCTGGATCGGCTCGACTCCGACGCGGTCCCAGTAATCGCCGAAGCGCTCGCCCGGAAGCCGATCGTCGCGGTAACGCTCGAACAGCGGCCGCACGGTCGGGACGATCCTGTCGAACGGCACCAGGTCCGCGTACGCGGTGGCGAGCCGCGTCCCCAGGAAGCTTCCGCCCACGAACACGACGTACTTCCCGAGTGACCGCCCTACGAATGCCAGGTCGGCGGTGTACGGCCGCGCGCACCCGTTCGGGCACCCCGTCATCCGGACCGTCAGATCCTCCTGCGCGAGCCCCAGCTCCGCCAGCATCCCCTCGAGCTCCGTCACCAGCGCCGGATGCACTCGCTCGGACTCGGCGACCGCGAGCCCGCAGGTCGGCAGCGCGGGGCACGCGATGCCCCAGCGGCGCGTCGGCGTGAGCGCCTCGATCGGGACCACGCCATGCTCGGCCAGGACCCGGTCTACTTCGGCCTTCTGATCCTCGGCGATGTTCACCAGCAGCACGTTGTGCTGCGTGGTGAGGTGGACGTCCAGCCCGAGACGCTCGACCAGCGTCCGCAGCGCGGTGCGCAGCTGCAGCCCTTCGCGGTCGAGGATTCGCCCGTTCTCCACCCACACGCCGCGGAACCAGCGGCCGTCACCCTGCTTGTGCCACCCGAGGTGGTCGTGGATCCCCGTGATCTCCACCTCGCGGGCCGGAACCAGCTTGCGACCGAGCTGCGCCTCCACCTGCTCGCGGAACCAATCGAGCCCGCGCTCCTCGATGAGGTACTTGAGCCGCGCGCGCTTCCGCGACACGCGGTTCCCGTAGTCGCGCTGCACGGCGATCACCGCCTTGCTCACCTCGATCAGCTCTTCCGGGGTGACGAAGGCGAGCGGCAGCGCGAGCCGTGGGAAGGTCTCGCTCTTCCCGTGCGTCTGCCCGAGCCCGCCGCCGACCAGCACGTTGAACCCTTCGAGCCGCCCGTCCTCGGCGATCACGAGGTACCCGAGATCGTTGGAGTGTACGTCGTTGCAGTTATCCTCGGGGAAGCCGAAGCCGATCTTGAACTTGCGGGGAAGGTAGCGCTCCTGGTACAGCGGATCGGGTTCTGCCTGCTCGGGCCTGGTGACGGATACGCCTTCGATCCAGATCTCGTGGTAGGAGCTGGTCGTCGGGAGTGTCTCGTCCTTCAGGCGCCTCGCCCACTCGATCACCTCCTCCTGCACGCCCGCCGCGATCGGCGCGGGGCAGGCCACCACGTTGCGCACCACGTCGCCGCACGCGCCGAAGGTGGTGACCAGCGCTTCGTTCAGATCACGGATCGCCGGTCTGAGATCACCCTTCAGGACGCCGTGGAACTGAAACCCCTGGCGGGTCGTGATCCGCAGCGTCCCGTTGCCGTAGCGGTCGGCGAGCGCGTCCTGAACCAGGTACTGCTCGGCGTTCATCACCCCGCCGGGAAGCTTTGAGCGTACCATGAACTGATACGCCGGCTCCAGGCCGGCTTTCTTGCGCTCCCGGCGCTGATCCCGGTCCTCCTGCATGTAGGAGCCGTGGAACTTCAGGATCCGCTCGGCGTCGTGCGTGACGTGGGTGCTCTCGTTCTCGAGCTCGGTCCCCAGCGTGCCGCGCAATCCGTGGCTCTCCCGCTTGATCCGCTCGACGTCCGAGAGGGCGCTTTCGTCGATGATGGTGCTCATATCGCTGTGTTCTGGAGTTCGGTGATATAGCTGTCAGTCCTCAGTCGTCAGTCTCCATTCTTCAGTCACTGACGACTGAAGACTGACGACTTGCTTCATCCCGAAAGCGCCCGGTTCTTCTCGATGAAGTCCGTCCACTCGGGCGGGACGTCGGTATCGGGAAAGATCGCCTGGACGGGGCACTCGGGCTCACAGGCGCCGCAGTCGATGCACTCGTCGGGGTTGATGTAGTACATGTCGTCCGCCTCGTAGATGCAGTCGACGGGGCAGACCTCGACGCAGCTGGCGTCCTTGGTCCCGATGCACGGCTCCGCGATCACGTACGTCATATCAGAACTCCCGAAAAAGCTCGGTTGGAATTGGTGATTCGCTGTCCTGCGGCACGATAACGGGAGTGCCCCGTATTCACAATACCGGCTCCCGCGCCCGCTCGTCGGCACTGTGCGGGAGGAGGTGCCGGTCAAACCACGCGAGCGTGGCGTCGGCGACGGTGCGAAGCTCGGGCGTGGCGCCGGCGTAGGGATGCTGAGCCCCGAAGGTGTGGGAGGCGCCATCTACCAGCAGGAGCTCGGCCTGGTCGCCCGCTGCGTCGAAGAGCTCTCGGGCGCTCGACACCGGTACCGTCTCGTCGGCGCTCCCGTGCGCGATCAGCCAGGGGATCCGCAGCCGCCCCGCGGCGCGAGCGATATCGAGGCGCTCGCGGTTGGCCACGATGTCGCTCCAGAAGGTCGGCGCGATGGGGAGGCGCTGACCGGTGCGCTTGTTCTCCACGTATACCAGCTCACCCCTTTCCCAGGCCGCGATGTCGGGCTCGCTCGCCCGGCCCACCGCCGAGATCGCCGCCCAGGTGGCCAGAGCATCGACGCGCCCGTCTTCATCCGCCGCGACGACCGCTTCCCCGCCGCCCCTCGAGTGGCCGAGGAGGCCGATTCGCGCCGGTCGGCGCGGGAAGAGCACCCCGCCGGTGACCGCGTCCAGCACCATCCGGATCTCGTCGACGTTGCGTGAATGCGTGTGCTCGGCGAAGCGGTCGAGCTCGCTGAACTCCCCTTCAGGGCCGAGCCCGCTCCGCGAAAAGTTGAACGAAACGGCCGCGTGGCCGCGCCGGGCGATCGCCGTCGCGAGGCTGGGGAAGAACCCCCAGTCCTTGAACCCCTTGAACCCGTGACAGATCACCACCGCGGTGCGCGGCGGAGGTCCCGCCGGCGCGCGCAGATCCCCCCGGATCGGCGGTGCACCGTCCTTCGGGCGGATCTCCCAGCGGGCGAGGACGAGAGACATGGAATACGATGATGAACGATGGATGTGAATGATGAATGATGAATGATGGACCACGGCGGTGAGTTCAATCCATCATCCGTCATCCATCATTCACAGTTGCAGTTTCGCTGCCAGATACCGCACACGCCGCCGGTTGGTCGGCTCATCGAAGTCCCCGTCCCGTACGGCGGCCAGGGTGCCTTCCGCCGCGGCGGCGACGATCTCGCGGATCTGCTCGACTTCTCCGGCCCGGAGCGTGCCGAGGCCGGGGATCTCCAGCGGCTCCGAGCGCTCTACCGAGAGCACCTTTCGGCTCAGGGAGATGAACATCGAGCATGCCTCCGGGCAGGGGACTACCGCGTCGCTCATCTCCGACCGGGCGGCGGTTTCCTCCGGGTTGGTCGGCAAGGGGGTCGGGTTCTCCTCACCGAGCCGCCACGCGACCTGGCGGAGGCACACCGCGTCGCCGCAGCACGCGCGCACCGTATCACGCACGGCCCGCTCGGAGAGCAACCCCACCGCGGAGTACATCCCGCTCTGCCTCGCCGCGGTCTCCCGCCAGTGCGTGACTCGGAGGGTCCCGCGGGTGCCGGCGAACCAGTGGGCGGCACAGGCTGGATAGAGGTAGTCCAGCGCGGTCCAGAGGCCTGCCGCGTCGAGAGCCTCGAAGCTCCATCCGCGCCGCAGATTCGGAGCGGTCTTCAGGGGGCGGTGCTCGCCGTCGGCCGTGACCTGCGCGATCGCGCGGGCATCGAAGGGGTCTTCGTGCCGCGTCAGCGAGGCCGCGGGCAGCCCGGCGTCGGAAGAGTGCCGGGCCCGGTACACGCCGGGCGCGACGCGCGTCAGGTGCACCTCGAGAAAGCGCCTTCCGGACGCGCCCGCCTCCTCGATCCATGCGATCAGCGCGGCACGCGCTTCGGCGATCCCACCGGGAAGGTGCGCGCCGCGAACTTCGGGCGAGTCAGACACCCGCACCCTCCGTCGCCGGCTCCGCCGCGGGCAAGCGGGCCCCGGCCTCCCGCGCGCGCTGCAGCACGATCTCCGTGACCTCGGGGAAGGTGCCCACCGGGGGCGCGTAGAAGATGGAGCGCCCATCCTTCTCGGTTACCGGGCCGACGGCCGGACGGTTGATCCCCAGGTCGTCCGGGATGGTCTCCTGCGTGTGCCACCCCTCCGCCACGAAGAACGGGACCAGGACCACCGTGCGCTCGGGCATCTCGGCGAGCACCTCCCCCACCTCGGGGGGCTGGTCCAGGAACCCGGCCTGTACGTGCCCGAAGAGCCCCGCCGCTCGCGCCTGCTCTGTCACCTGGTATATCACCTCGGACGAGTTGGAGTTGCGCTCCGTTCCATGGCCGATGACGATGAGCCCCGCCTCCCGGGCGGCCTCGTCGCTCAGCCCGGCCGTCTCTTCCGCCCGCCGCAGGATCATGCGAGTCATCCCCGGATGCGTCCCGATCGGACCGCAGTAGTGGATCGTCTTCCCCAGCTTGCGTGTGGTGGACGGGGCGGGGCCGTCGAGCCCCAGCTCTCGCGGGATCACCTCCTCCGTGAAGTACCCCTCCGAGATGAACAGCGGAACGACGAACACCTCGTCCGACTCGACGAGGTCGAACACCTCGCGCATGGAAGGCTCCTCCTTCCAGAAGCACTCGACCACCTCGTCGAACTCGCCGGTCTCCCTTATGCGGGCCGCGTGCTCGTAGACCGGCAGGCTGGAGTCCTCGTTCAGGTGCGAGCCGTGCCCGACTATGATGAGCGCTCTCAAGGCCTGCGGCCTCCTTCCGTTAGACGACCTGCGGGAATTCTAACCCTCCGTTAGCTCTACTGGTGTGGGAGAGCCCGCACGGCGGCGGGCCAACCCGACGGGGTTCTCCTAACGGCT
>JAHWJV010000230.1 GCA_019348265.1 Gemmatimonadota bacterium | reverse complement strand
CGGGAGCTCTTTTCGCAGCTCTCCAGCGGCGAGACCATCGCCCAGCTGGTGAAGATGGTCGAGGACGACCCCGAGATCCTGCCAGACCCGGCGGTTTCCACCCTCTTCAGCTACTTCCCTCCCGGGGCGCTCGCCCCGCTAGCCCGCGCGAGCACCACCATCAACCGCCCGGACGTGCGCCGCGCCTTCGAGGGAGTGGTCGAGCGGCTCGCGAACGACAACCGGGACGAGGTGACGCGCCTGCTCGACGATCCCGACCCGCAGATCGTGGCGGCCGCCGCCCGCTGGGTCGGGGAGCTCGGTATCGGGGCCGCCTCGACGGCGACCATGCGCCTCCTCGCGCACCCCCAGTGGGAGGTGCGGCTGGCGGCGATCAACGCCCTGGTCGCGCTCAAGGCGGCCGTCGCGGGCCGGTCGCTGGAGGGGCTGCTGGAGGACCCGGAGCGCGACGTCCGGATCGAGGCCGCGCGCGGTCTGGCAGCCCTCGAGTACAACGCCGCCCGTGGGACGCTGGAAGCCGCGATCCAGTCCAAACGGCTGCGAGCCGCGGACCGCAGCGAGAAGATCGCCTTCTACGAGGCGTACGGCCGGCTCGGCGGCGCGGAAGCCGTCCCTCTCCTGGACAAGACGCTCAACGCCAAGAGCTGGATGGGCCGAACGGAGACGCCGGAGATCCGCGCCTGCGCGGCGCTCGGACTCGCCCGGGTGCGCCACCCCTCGGCGCATAAGGCGCTGGCGACCGCCGCGAGCGACGCTGACCCGGTGGTCCGCACCGCCGTCGCGCGGGCGCTGCGAGGCGAGGACAGGTCATGATCGCCCCTCCCATCGGCGGTGACGCGGATCGCGGAGCCCAGACCCTCGGGCGCGATTTTCTTTTCGCGGTCCACGGGGCGATGCGCGCGCTGAAGCTTTACCCGCTCGAGAACCGCGCCGTCCAGAACGCGCTCGGCGAGGTGGAAGATCTCAGTGGCCGGATCTGCTCCGCCGAGGGAAGCGTGCTCCTCCGATACGTCGGGGACTTCTGCTTCGTCAACGACCTTCGGCTCCGCATCGAGCTGGCGAGCTTCGCGACGTTCGGCGCCGTGGGCGCTGCCCTGGCGGGGCATGGGATCGGTCAGCTGGAGGTCGAGCCGGGCGCCACGCGCGAGGAATGGGTCGCGACGCTCACCGCCCTGCAGCAGGACCCGCCCGCCGAGAACGCCTTCGAGCGCATCAGCGAGCGGCTCGACCGCAGCAGGGTCACGAACATCCACGTGTCGCCCGAGCTTCCCGAGCAGCCCGAAGTCCTGCCGGATGACCAATCTCGGGCGATGGCGAAGAAGACGTACGCCGAATCCGTCGCGGTCGCCCGCGAGGCGCTTACCGGTGTACGGATGGGGAAGGGGATGAGCGTGCGGCGCGTGAAGCGGGCCGTCCAGCAGGTGGTCGACCAGGTGCTGCACAACGAGTCGTCGATGATCAGCATGACTGTGCTGCGCGACTACGACCAGTACACCTTCGCGCACTCGGTCAACGTCTGCATCTTCGCGATCGCGCTGGGGAAGAAGCTCGGGCTTTCGCGCATGGAACTGTACGAGCTCGGCATGGGTGCCCTGGTGCACGACCTGGGCAAAGCGCGCATGCCCATCGAGCTGACCAATAAGACCGGCCAACTGGCGGATCCGGAATGGGAGCTGATCAAGGAGCACCCGACCGAGGGGCTCCTCACCCTGATGGAAATGCGCGGGCTCGGAGACTTCCCGCTGCGCGCCATGCTTATCGCCTACGAGCATCACATGAAGGTCGACCAGACGGGCTACCCACCGCCGATCCGCCCGCGCGAGATAAGCATGTTCAGCAAGATCGTCGCGGTGGCCGACAGCTTCGACGCGGCGACCACGCGCCGCTCGTACCAGTCCGAGCCGTGGACGCCGGCGATGGTCCTCAAGGAGATGCGCGACAACGTGAAGCGGGGGATGGACCCCGTCATCGTGAAGTCGTTCATCAACCTCACCGGCATCTACCCGGTCGGCAGCGTGGTCATCCTCGACTCGTACGAGCTCGCCGTGGTCGTAGCGCCGAGCACCCTGGCCGAGGTGTACCACCAGCCGGTCGTGAAGATCATCTACGACGAGTTGGGCATTCCGCTCAGCCCGCCTCGCATGCTGGACCTCACCGAGGTGGACCCGGCGACGGGCGCGCCGGTGCGCACGATCGTGAAGACAACCGACCCAGAAACGTACGGGATTCGTGTCCGTGACTACATCGTCTGACCGGGCGATCCAGGATCGCTTCGCCGCGTGTGCCGCTGAGGGTCGAGCGGCGCTCGTCCTCTATACCACCGCCGGCTTCCCGCAACGCGAGCAGGGCCTGGAGACGCTGGTCGCGCTCGCGGACGCGGGCGCCGACGTGATCGAGCTCGGTGTCCCCTTCAGCGACCCCCTCGCCGACGGCCCGACCATCCAGCGATCCTCGTTCGACGCGATCGCCCAGGGAGTGGATCTGGAGTGGACCCTGGGGCTGCTCGCCCGCTTCCGCGCGGCGCGTGATACGCCGGTCGTGATCTTCACCTACCTCAATCCCATCCTCGACTACGGTGTCGAGCGATTTTTGCGCGACGCCGCGGAGATGGGTGCAAACGGCGTGCTGGTCACCGATCTGCCGCTCGGCGCGGACCCGGAGCTGGAGCACGCGTTCGAGAGCTCTCCTTTGAGTCTGATCCGCCTGGTGGCGCCCACCACGCAGCCCGCCCGGATCGCGAACATCGCGGCCGCGGGGAGCGGATTTTTGTACTACGTCTCGCGTACGGGGGTAACCGGCGCGATGTCGGAATTGACGGAGAGCCTCGAGAGAGAGGTGTCGGCCGTCCGCTCGGCGTCTCCCATACCCGTCGCGGTCGGAGTCGGGATCTCGACGCCCGAGCAGGCGGCGACCGTGGCGCGGCTCGCGGACGGCGTGATCGTGGGGAGCGCCCTGGTCGAGGTGCTGGGCCGCGAGGGAATAGAAGGGGCAGTCGTCTTCGTACGCGGGCTGAGCGCCGCGATCCGGGGAGAGGCGCGGGGCTAATCGCTGCGCAGGCGGTCGGCGACCGCCTCCAGAGGCTCGACGAAGAGGGTCTTGACCCGCTGCGGCACCACGCTTCCCGGCGCGGCACCGCGCGGCTTCCGCACGTGCTTTCGCCTCGTCCAGTCCACCGCGACCAAACCGGACGAGCGTGCACGGCTGAACACCGCCGCGATCGTCGCCGCCTCTTCCAGGTCGCGCGCCGGCGGCGCGCCCTCGGGGTCCGGCCAGCGCAGGATGACGTGCGAGCCGGGCACCGACTGGGCGTGCAGCCAGACGTCGTCCGGGGCGGCGTGCTTGAAGGTGAGCTCGTCGTTGGACCGCGCGCTCTTTCCTACCCGCACCTCCAGCCCACCCGAAGTGCGGTAGACGCGGTAAGGGCGAGTGGGCTCCGCGCCCGCGTCCCCGCCGCCGGTGGCCCTCTCAGGCTTGGCCAGCTCCCGCTCCGCCCAGCTCGGCAGCGTACCCCCCTCCGCTTCCAGCAGGGCCGCGTCCCAACTCTCCAGCTCGGCGCGGGCGACCTCCAGGAGCTGCGCCACCCGCGCCGCGGCTCTCTCCCGCCTCCGTGCCTCGTCGTACAGCCGGCCCGCATTCTCCGTCGCCGAGAGCGCCGGGTCCAGCTGGATCAGGACCTCTCCCTCCTCCCAGTCCTCCAGACGCACGACATCGACACCTCTCGGCACCTCGTGCAGCTTCGCGAGGAGCAGGTCCGCGGACGCGCGCAACGAGTCCGCCTCCTCGCTGCCGGTCAGCTCCTCCTCGAGCCGAGCGACCCGCCGGGCAACGGTCGCTCTCTTGCCGCGAACCCGCGCCGAGACCTCCTCCACCGCCACCGCCACCACGTCGGTGTCCCACGACGCGGCGAGCCGCTCCATCCCTTCCAGAAGCGAGCGGACCGGCTCCCCCGGCACGCCGGGGAGCCCGATCGGGTAGGGGAGAACGCGACGGCCCAGGTCCAGGAGCACCGGTTGCGCAGACGGGAGCGAGCGGAGCCACCACCAGCGCTCGAACGCGGAGCGCACATCCGCACCGGGAGCTTCGGGATCCCGACTGCCCAGGAGGAAGTCCGCGTTGGGGCTGCCGGTATAGGCGAAGTTCGCGAGGAGCGCCGACCGGCGTGCGGGGATGGGGAGATCCTCCATCACCTCGCGCCATCGAGCCCAGGCGGCGCCCTCCGAAACCGCACCCACGCCGAACCGAGCCGCCGGCGCCGGTGACTCGTACGTGCCGCCGGTGCGCAGTGATCGCACACCAGCCGAGCGGGACCAGGCGACCGCGAGGATTCGCGCTTCCTCGCCGACCATCACCGCGTTCCACTGGTTCGTCTGCAGCTCCACGATCAGTTCGCGCTCCTCCGCGCGGAACCGGTCCGGGAGGCGGAACGACACGCGTAGGAGCCGCTCGTCGTCGGGAGCGGTGACGCCGCGGCACTCCGCCTCCAGCTCCTCGGGGCCGTCCCAGCGGATCAGGCGGACCCACCCGCGCGAGGGATGCAGGTCCAGCAGCAGTGCCTCTCGCCGGTCGAAGGGGAGGAGCGCGCGGCGCTCACCGGTAAACACCAGGGCCGCGGCGCATGCGCGGCCCCGAAGGCGCTCGTCGAGCTCGCGGGAGAGGTATCGCACGAGCAACGGATCGTAGATCAGCGAATTTGACACCCCTGGAAGATGGGATTAGCTTGTCGGGCCGTCAAACGAATGGCCAAACCGAGTCCCTGTCTTGGTTTGGCCACGCCGCATTGTTAGAAAGGGGATCATGACGACGCAGAGCCGGGACGCGGCGCGCCCCGTCAGCATCACCGATCTCCAGGCGATGAAATCGCGCGGTGAGCGGATCGCGATGCTGACCGCGTATGACTATCTGTTCGCGCGCGTGCTGGACCAGGCGGGTGTCGACGTCATCCTCGTCGGCGACTCGCTCGGGGAGGTCGTTCTCGGGCTGCGCTCCACCATTCCGGTAACGCTGGAAGACATGATCCACCACGCTCGCGCGGTTCGGCGCGGCGTGTCCCGAGCGCTGATCGTGGTCGATCTCCCCTTCCTCACCTACCAGGTGTCGGCAGAGGAGGCGGTTCGAAACGCCGGGCGGGTCATGAAGGAGACGGATGCCACGGCCGTGAAGCTCGAGGGCGGCAGCGCCCGCACGGCCGCGACCGTGGAGGCGATCGTCGGGGCGGGGATCCCGGTGATGGGGCACCTCGGGATGACGCCGCAATCGGAGCATGCGCTCGGCGGACGGCGCGTTCAAGGGCGCGAAGAAGGACAGCGCGAGAGGCTACTCGGCGACGCCCGGCGCCTGGAAGACGCGGGGGCATTCGCCGTCGTCTTGGAGCTCGTCCCCGGAGATCTCGCGTCCGAGATCACCACCTCGCTGGGCATCCCGACGGTCGGTATCGGCGCCGGTGCGGGGTGCGACGGGCAGGTGCTGGTGCTCTATGACATGCTGGGGCTGAACACGAGCTTCGCGCCCCGCTTCCTGCGCCTGCGCCTCGCGACACCCGGCTTCGTCCCGGGCGGCGCCGACCGGCGCGACCTCTTCGTCGTGCAGCACGAGGCCGGCGCGGATGCTGGTCGCCTGCGTCGACAAGCCCAGCGCCGCCACCCGCGCCTCTACGTCGGCCACGCGGGCATCCGATATGCCGGAGAACAGAAGGTTCTGCCAGACGGTGAGACGGAGATCGCCGTCGCCGCATTCGCGCGCGATCGCCGCGATCTCGCGCATCTCGTCGACGAACCGCCACGCCTTGCTCGCCGCCAGCGCGACGCTGCGCGGGCCGGGGAGCAGGTCGCCGAGGTCGGCGAGGACCGCGTCGGTGACGCCGTGCGCCTGCGCGGTGAGCAGCGCCTGCGCGGCCAGCGCCACCTGCCCCTTGTAGTACGACGCGGTGCACATCTTGATCGCCGACGCGGTGCCGAGCTCCGGCCCGACCACGCGCACGTCGAGCCAGGGTGCGGCGACGTCGGCGACCTCCTGCGCCCGCGGGCCGGACAGGTAGAGCCGGGTCGCGCGCGGCGCGTCCGCAGCGGGCGGGCCGCCGCTGATCGAGCCGTCGACGACCTCGGCGCCGTACGACGCGATGTCGGCGA
>JAHWJV010000022.1 GCA_019348265.1 Gemmatimonadota bacterium | reverse complement strand
GTCGCCGAGCACGTTGTGCTGTGAGTAGGCGAACAGCGTGCCGGCCAGGCCCGCCATGCCCCCGGAGATGGCGAAGGCGGCGAGCCGCACGCGTACCGGGTTCATCGAGTACGACGCGGCCGCGCGCTGGTTGTCGCGCATCGCGATGACGACGCGCCCGGAGCGGTTGCTGCGGAAGGCGAGCGCCGCGGCCATGCAGAGCACGAGCGCACCGACGCACACGTAGTAGAAGCTGCGGTCGTTCTCGAGGTCCCAGCGTCCATAGAGCATCGGGCGCACGATGGTCGCCGTGAACCCCTCGGGCAGCAGAGCGCGGCCGATCGGTGTCGCCTCGTTGAGGACGTAGTTCTCCATCGCGTAGCCGAAGGCCAGAGTGGTGACCGCCAGGTACAGGCCCTGGATCCGGATGGCGGGCAGACCGATGAGGACGGCGGTCAGCGCCCCGGCCGCGAGGAGCACCCGGCGCAGCGGCGAGCGCGCGATCAGCCCGGCGACGAGGGCCATCAGTGCCAGGGCGGCGAGGATCGCGAGGCCGATCAGCGCGCCGATCGTCCAGCTCGCCTCGCCCCAGACAACGCCAAAGAGCACCGCGTAACCGAGGGCGAGCACCGACCCCATCGCGAGGTGCATGGCCATTCCGGCGAGCCACGCTCCAGCACCTTCGCTGCGGCCGAGCACGATGCAGCCCTGATAACGGGTGAGGTTCGCACCGATGAGCCCGACGCCGCGGCTCACGTCCGTCATCAGCGCCAGTGCGAGCGCGCCGACGAGCCCCGCCCCCACCGCGTTCAGCCAGTCGATCATGATCCCCCCTCCGAATGAAGCCGCCGTGCTGGAGGGCCTGCGGAACCGCTGAATGCACCCCGGAGCGCCGCGGCCGGTTCAGCTCGCCACGGCGGTTCATTCACGCGGGGTTGCCCGCGCCCTGTACCACCAGCCCACGATGGCGCCGAAGACCACGTGCGCCAAGATACTGACCCAATTGCGCGCCATGGCGAACCACGGCCACGGTCCCGCCGCCATGATGTAGAACACGAAACCGTAGAGGAGGAGCGCGCCGATCACGCCGACCGCGATCGCGGCACCCGTCGTCATTCTGCGGATGACCAGCGCGACTGCAATCGCGAAGAGAATGGAGGTCGTGAAATGGATCACCATCGCCACCATCACCACCAGCAGATCGAAGGTGGCGGGTGGGGGAAGCACACCCTTCCCCATCCCGGTCGCTGCCATCATTCGAGGCGGCGCCCACATGCTCGGCGCAAAACCGAACATCGGCATCAGAAGCATCTCCATCATCACGAAAACGATCCCGGCAACCACTCCGGCCCAGACGGCGGCGCTCCAATCGATTGCGCGGGTGTGCGCTTCACGCGCTACGGTGATTTCAGCCATCGTAATCCTCCTGTTGGGGAAAGCCTCATTGTCCCACGGGCCACTGCCGATACCCGGCGATACGTTCGGGCGTGGTCTCCCGGGCGCAAATGGCCGCTGTGGATCGCGCTCAGGATACGCCCCCGCACGCGGCTCGGAAGACGCACTGCGCACCACGCCCCGGGCCCTGGCCGGCCGTCCAGCTACCGCGGCTACCATTCGGCACGACACCTCGTCATCTGACGGCGCCGTGCGTCACCCCTGGACGGTGCCGGCGGTGGCGCTCTTCCCGGTCAGCGCGAGAGCCGCCGCGGCGAGTATCAGAGGAAGCGCCCTGTGGTCGCTCCGCGACCGGAGTGCCACCACCCCGAGCGTCAGTGCAGCCGCGGTTCCCAGCGGCGCGAGCACTGAGTGGGCGGCGACGCTCTGATAGACGCTGTGGTCGTTCGCCTGCGCCGAGAAGTCGCCGCGGCGGCCGCCGTCGCTCGCGACCGGCGCATAGAGGTTGTTCGGAGCGTCGTCCGCTTTGGGCCAGTCGGTCTTCTGCGCGTCGAAGCCCTGGCGAAGCTGCTGCACGTCGACCAGCTTCGGGCTGATGCGCTCCGCCACCGACAGCGCCTTGCCCGCACCTCCTACGAATATGTCCCGCTCGTTGCCTTCCGCCGCCCGCAGGATGGCCTCCGCCGCCAGCTCCGGCTCGTAGATCGGCGGGATGGGCATCGGCATCACGCCCATCTGCGTCTTCGCTTTGTTGAAGAGAGGCGTGTTGATGGAGGACGGCTTGATCAGCGTCACTCGGACGGGCGAGCCGTCCTTCCAGAGCTCGACCCGGAGCGAGTCGAGCCAGCCTTTGATGGCGTGCTTCGAGGCGCAGTACGCTCCCTGCAGCGGCACGCCGCGGTCGGACAGAGTGCTGCCCACGCAGATGAGCGCCCCGGCCGTCTCTTCCAGGTGGGGGAGCGCCGCCTTGGCGCAGTGCACCTGCCCGAAGAAGTTCGTCTCCACCACGCGGCGGAAATCCTCCAGCGACGCCTCTCGGAACGTGGCGTAGAGGCTCACCCCCGCCGCGGTGACCCAGCTGTCGATTCGTCCCCACTCCTGGACGGCGCGACGGGCGAGCGCCTCCACCTCCGCGAAGATCGTGACGTCCGTGGGCACCGCGATCGCCTCACCGCCCTCCCTGCGGATCTCCTCCACCGCGCGCTCGAGATCGATGGCGTTACGGGCGGCGAGCACCACGCGTGCCCCTCGGCGCGCGGCCTCGCGTGCCGTGACGAGGCCGATGCCGCTCGAAGCGCCGGCGACGACGATGACCTGCTCTGAGACTGGCTTGGGCATGATTGCCTCCCTGGTGTCTAACGATGGGAAAATTCCCGCCCGACCCTCAGCTACGGCCGAGCGTGTCCTTCACGAGATCGCCGATCCGCTCCCACATCCCGACGCCGAGCGACTCCGGCGGCGCCTGGTGCATGACGCGCAGATTTCCCCGCTGCTCCAGGACCTCGTAATGCGAGTCACCGCTCTCGTCACGCCAGAAGCGGAGCGATGCCGTCGCATCTCCGATCCGCCAGTTCCTAACGGTGATCTCCGGCAGCCAGTGCGGAAGGATCGGGTCGACGAAGAGAAGGCCCAGCGCACCCACCGCGTAAGCGCCCAGGATCGACTGGAGGAGGATGGGGAAGACGCTCTGGTTCCAGCTCTGGAAGGAGTTCGCCTTCGGGTAGGCTCCCGGGTGCCGACGGTCGTGGCGGGCGTACCCGCCGACACATTCGGGCGCACGGCCGCTCGGCCAGAGCAGCGCGAGGTCGTACAGTGCCCTTGCAAGCTCCAGCGCCCGTTCGTCGAACCCGTACCGGCGGAGGCCGAACACGATGCTGCCGTTCTCCACCGGCCACACTGTTCCGAGATGGTAGGAGAGCGGATTGTACGCCCGGTTCGCGGTTGAGATCGTCCGGATCCCCCAGCCACTGAAGAGATCCGGCTCGAAGACGCGCCGCACCAGGCGCGGAAGGTGCTCGTCCGAGACGATCCCCGTCGCGATGCACTGGGCGGCGTTGGAGGTCGGAACGCGCACGGGGCGCTTGTCCGCGGTGAGGCCGAAGGCGACGTACCCCTCGTCGTCCAGCCAGAAGTCGCGATTGAAGCGCTCCTTCAGCTGCCTGGCCTGCTTCCAGAGCGCCAGCGCATCGCCCGGGCGCCCCATCACCGCCGAGAACCCGGCGGCGAACTCGAGCGCACCCAGGTAGTAGCCCTGGATCTCACACGAGGCGAACGGCGTGTCCACCTGTCGCCCCTCCTCGTCGACGACCGCGTTGTCGCTGTCCTTCCAGCCCTGGTGCTTCGGCCCGTCCTTGGAGCGGGTCTGGTACTCGATGTAGCCGTCCCCATCCATATCCCCGTGATCACGCGCCCAGTCGAGCACCCGGCGGACGGGATCCCAGTGGCGCTCCACGAGGGAGCGGTCGCCGGACCAGGCGTAGGCGTTGCCCAGGGCGATCACGTACATGAAAGGGCTAGCGACGTCGCCGTAGTACCGATCGAACGGCACCTTGCCGAGCCGCGAGAGCGGGTCGCGCCGCGCCTGCTGGATTATGCGCCCCGGCAGCTCGTCGCGCGCGTCGTTCCGCACCGTCCCCTGCAGGCGGGCCAGCCGCGCGGCCGTCGCCCGCCCGAGCTCCCCGTGATCGAAGGCGGCCGCCTGCCAGGAGACGGTGGTGGCATCGCGCCCGAACGCGGCCGGGTAGAGCGGGTACCCGGCGGCCGGCATGAGCCACTCCTCCTCGTCCCCATCCAGCAGCGAGACGGAGCCGAGGTCGTGGAGCGCCAGCGTCGAAAGGGTGACCAGCGGCGTCTCCGCGGCTGCGTAAAGCGTCGGGAGCCCGCTCAGATACCGCTCGAGCCGGGCTTCACGCGCCAGTTCGCCTTCCGCCGTGATCGGCTCGACCGGATCGACGGCCGTGATGCGCAGCGCGATCACCACCGTCTCCTGCTGCGCCAGACGGACCCTCGCGGACAGCGCGCCGTCCGAGTACAGCCACGGCGACCCTCCTTCGATCCGCACGTCGGTCACGAGCGGGATCTCTTCGTGTCGGTAACGAAAGAGCACGCCGTCGGCGAGCGGCTCCGCGTCGATTTCCGCCTCCTGCTGACGCTCGCCGCCCATAGCCTCCGACATGCTCGCGAAGTCCGCCGCCAGCTCCCAGGCGAGATCGAACTCCACGTGCTCGTTCCAGCGGCTGGTGATCGCGAGCGTCGCCTCCACGGACGCCGGGCGCACGCGAAAGCGCACGTCGAAGTCCAGCCCCCGGGAGAGGATCCCGAACCGCTCGTGGTCCATGCCCGATCCGCTGCCACCGCCCCCCCGCGTCTCGACGGGAGGGTAGATCCACGAGAACTCCAGCTCGCTGGCGGCAACCTCCGCGGCCGACGCCGGGACCGGCGCCTCCCCGTTGATGAGGAGGCGCAGCTTGCTTAGGTATCGCGTTTCGCGGAAGAAGAAGCCCGTCAGCGGGGTTGTTCCGGCACACCCTCGGTTGTCGAGCACCAGCAGGGCCGGCCCGCGCCAGGCCTGACGAATGTCCGGACGGTTCACGGCGCGGACGCTGAGGGGCAAAGCCGCTCCGCCACCAGGGTAAGACGCTCTCCCGCTGCTGCTCATCGGGCGAGCCATTGGCGGGAAAGCCCGGAGGCCGGCCCTCTCCCGGCACACCCCGCGCGTGCCATTCCGAACCCCCTCACCGCTGGAGACGCTGTCCCTCAGCGATGGAAGGGGACCGCGAGCGGTACAGCTTCTCGACATCCGCCGACGCTGGCCCGAGCTTCTCCCGGCGTCCACCCGGCGTCGGAGCCTCCGCCCAGGGCATCATCCCGATTACCAGCTTCGGCATGTTGATGAACACGTCGGTGCCCACGCGCTTCACCACCGCGTCGAGCGGGATGTAGGTGTCCTTCTCGAACACGATCCCGCGCGGGACGAGCATGTAGGCCTCGTTCGAACCGCTCGCCGGAACCACCTCTTTCACCTCACCGATCTTGAAGTGATCGGAGCCGTGCACCACGTCCCCTACCTGGACATCCACCAGCCGGGCCTCGGGCTCGTGCAGAGCGGAGAGGAACTCCTCGACCTTCATTACGCCGTTCGCGATGAGCGGGAAGTTCAGGTGAATGGCCGCCTCGTACGAGGGGATGCTCTCCGAGCCGATGGCGTCCGCCAGGAAGGTGACGTCGTACCCCGCCTCGGTCGCGTGCCGGCCGGTGCTCTCGCAACACAGGTTGGCCGTCATCCCGGCGATCACCAGATGCGTCACGCCGAGTCTCTCCAGATGCTCCGGGAGGTCCGTCTGGAACACGTCGGTCCCCTTGTGAGGCAGAAGGACCACGTCGCTCGGCGCGGGCTGCAGGTCCGGGTGGAAATCCGCGCCCCAGCTTCCCGCGAGGAACATCTTCCGCTCGAACATGATCCTGTTGATGCCGCTCCGGCGATGAAGCTCGTGATGCGCGTAGTCCTCCTCCGTGTACGCCATCGGTCCGAAGAGAACCGGAATTCCGTTCGCCCGAGCCCCTTCGATCGCGCGCTTCAGGTTCTCGACCACGTTGTGCAGCTTCACCGTGTTCTTGGTGAGATCCCACGCCGCTCCCCCTTCCGAGAGGAAGTCGTTCACGGGGTCGATCACCAGGAGCGCCGTTCGCCCGCGCGGCATACCAGCGCTTTCGCCACGGGCGAGGTACGTGGCGTCTCCTCCACGCGCTTCCGCTTCGCCACCATGCTCCATCATGCTCATCTTCCTCCTCCGTTCAGGCGTGGTCGGCACCGGCGCCTCGGCGTCCGGCGTGGCCGATCATCGTTGACTGCTAGATCCCAGCGTCCGAGCTCAACCCTGCCCGGTGGATTGAACGTCCGCGCTCACGCCGGGCGGACCGTCAGCCCCCTGCGCCGTCCGAATCTCCCCTATAGCCGGTGGACGACGAAGAGGCAATCGAAGTAGACCCGCTTGTCCGTCTCCATCCGGCTCATGTCCACCGCGCCCGAAAGCCGAACCCGCGCTCTCAGGTTCTGGTACCTGCCCGTTGCGCCCACGATGCTGTTCTCTCCCTCCGGAGCGATCGCGCCGGTGATGTGCGTGATGCCGGGCGACCCGTGAGTGGTGGCCTGCACCGTCGTCAGACCGCGGCTGGTGAACGTATCCCCCTGGCCGAAGTCGAAGATGGTCGTGCCGATGACCTCCAGGCCGCTTGCGTGCCTGTCATCAGGCTTCGCCACGATACAGTCCGTGCCCTTCCCGACGACCTGCTGATTCCGTACGTCCAGCAGATCGACGGTGAAGCACATCGCAGCCGTGGACACACCATTGATGTTCATCGTTCTCGGCTCGGCCACCGCAGATCCGCGCAGGTTGAGGATCATCGGACCGCCGCCTGTAAAGTCCTGATTTTCGGTCTGAACCGGGTCCTGGCTGCACGACGTCAGCATGAGCGTGACGCAGAGCAATCCCAATGCGACAGCCTTTGGGTGCATGATGGTACCGTGTCCTTCCAGTGAGGGTCGGCGCTGATCCCGAGTGTCGCGATCCTCGCCTTCCGCAGGCCCCTATCCGTCCATGGACGACGTTCGACTTACATGATCGGCCGGTCGGGATCGTTGCCACTCGTGGGCGGGGCGAACATTAGACCGGAGGTGTACGGCGTCATCTGGCCAGCCTTCATCAACTTGATCTGCTCCCCGTACATCCGGCGGGCATCCTCGGGCGTCCGACCGGCCGTCGCGATCTCGTGCGCCAGGTTCAGCGCAAGGAAGTTCGCTCCCTCCTTGTCGCACCGCGCGGACATCTCACCCTTGGTCCGCTCCACGATCACGCTTCCGTCGTACATCGCCAGCTCGTCGTACCGATCGAGGGGCGCACGGTAGTCGATGAACTGCTCCATCACGTCGGGGTGAGCCATCGGGAACGAGTGCGGCACGGCCTCGCGATAGATGATCGTCCTCTTCCACGGGCCCGTCCGATTCCACACCATCATGTCCGCCGTCATCGAGGCCGGCGGGCCGTACTTGCCCATCATGAAAGTCGCCGCCTCCTGCGCCGCCGGATCCCAACCGGTCATCGCGCGCTGAACCGAGCCCCGATCCATCTGCATGCCCGGCATCGCGGTCGCCGCATTCGGTGCGCAGCCGCTCCCGGCCAGGGCGGAGACGCTTAGAATCGCCCCCGTCAGCGCGCCGCGGAATCGATGATGTGCCATGTACACCTCGCTTGATTTGAGTGGAACCGGAGTGTGAACTCCGAACATGCAAGCCGCACGCCCAATCTGTTGCATGTAGCAGTGAAACAGATGCCATGGAAACTGCTTCATCTGTTGCATAGGTGAATGCCTCAGGTACGCAACTCGCGTGGGGCGCGGTGGCAGTGTCGCAGGTGTCCTTGGCCGGGTGGCGGAGAAATGGCGCACCGACGAGATGAGATCGCGGACGTATTGCGGCAGCGCGTGGTAGGCGGGCTTCACCTCGGTCTGCTGAAGCCGGGTTCGAGGCTCCCGAGCGTGCGGACGCTGGCGGTGGAGTTCGACAGCGACCCTCGAGTGGTGCTGGCGGGCTACCGCCAGCTCGAGCTCGACGGCCTGGTGGAGCTGCGGCCTCGCTCGGGGATCTTCGTTGCGGACTCGGCGGTCAGCGGGGGTGAGATGTTTCCTCAGACTTCGGAATGGGTGGTGGGGGTGCTGGTGCAGGCGCTCTCGCGCGGCGTTCCGCCTGTGGAGTTCCCCGAGCGGGTACGTGGGTGCCTGAAGACGGTGCGCGTGACCGCCGCGTGCATCGAGTGCAATGGCGACCAGATCGCGGGGCTCTGTGAGGAGCTTGGGCGCGACTATGGGCTGGTCACCACCCCGATCGACATTACGCGGCTGAGGGGGAGCGTGGCTCCCGCCGAGGTAGCGGACGCGGATCTGCTGGTGACCACGAGCTACCACGCGGCAGAGGTGCAGCATCTCGCCGAGCGCCTCTCCAAATCGTGGATCGCGGTCTCGCTTCGCCCCGAGTTCGTCGCGGAGGCGATCAGGCTGCTGGAGCATGGAGAGCTTTACTTCGTGGCGAGCGATCCCCGGTTCGCGGAGAAGCTTCCGACGATGTTCGCCTCCGCTCCGGGGGTGGAGCGACTGCGGGTGCTGGTGGTTGGACGCGATGACATCTCGACCATTCCGCCGAACGCCCCCACGTACGTCATGGCGGCGGCACGACGGCAGCTCGCGAATCTGCCGCTCCTGGCGCGGGTGATCCCTGCGCCCCGAGTGTTCTCGCCGGAATCAGCGCAGGCGCTGCTGCGATTCATCGTCAGCGCAAACATCGCGGCGATCCGGGAGCGGGAATCCGCGGAGCTGGAGAGCATCGCCGCCAGGTAGACTGCACTTGGAGAGATGGTAACGGTGACGCACGCGCGGAGGATCGCGCACAACGACTCGGGGAAAATACGATGTTCGGATCAGGAAAACCGAGGCCGGTGGACGAACACGAGGCGCGGGGCGAGACCGAGCGGGTCTATCACGAGATCCGTCAGACGCTGCGTGTGACCGGGATCAACCTGAACTTTCGGGTATGGGCCTCGTTCGAGCACTTCTTCCCGGCGATGTGGGACGCGGTGCAGCCGAACGCCCAGACGCGCGCGTTCGAGGACGCGGCTGACCGGATCCGCGCGGAGGCGGCTCGATCGGCGGATGCGTTGGGGCGGGTGCATGCCGTGGCGTCCGCTTTGGTCGGAGAGAGCCCGGCGTACCAGGTCAGGGCGGCGCTCGACCTCTACCACTACGTCAACCCGAAGCTGCTGCTCCTGACCTCCGGGGTCCGGCTCGCGCTCGAAGGGGAGCGGGTCGGCGGCTCCGCGTCCGGACCGGCCGAACGGATCGTTCGAGGCGCACCGCCCCGGATGTACCCGATGGAGATGGTGTCGGAGGAGCCGGACGACGAGCGTACGCGAGAGATCTTCGCGGACATCCAGGAATCGCTCGGTATCTCCCGCGTGAACAGCGACTACCGCACCCTGGCGCTCTGGCCGGCATACCTGGAGGTTGCCTGGCGGGGTCTGAAACCGATCGCCACCTCCGATCCGCACCGGAGCGCCGCGGAGGCACTGCGGCAGCTCGCCCGTACGGAAGCTCGCGCGTTCCCCTACCCGCTCACCCTCACGAGCGCACAGGTGGAAGCGCTCGGGGAGGACGCCAGCGCCGTGCTGAAAACGACGGCACAGTTCGAGGACCTCCTGCCGGGTCTGATCCTGAACGTCGCGCTGCTGGCTCTCGAGGAGCGCGACGCCGGCGCGCTCGCCCGCTCTCCCTTCCCGGCGGCGACAGCGGGAGGTGCTCGATGAGATGGCGGGAGTTCCAGGCGCTGCAGAAGGTGACGGAGGTGGGCGATCGTTTCGTGAGCTACGTCGACCAGGGATTCGGCGAGCCACTGATCCTGCTGCATGGGATTCCGACCTGGGGCTATCTCTGGCACTCCGTCCTGCCGGCACTGGCACGGACACACCGGGTGCTCGTTCCCGACCTTCTCGGTTTCGGCTACTCCGACAAGGGCGACCGGTTCGACCGCTCCATCGCGACCCAGGCGGAGATGCTCGACGGCTGGATGCAGGGCCTGGGCGTGGAGCGGGCCGATGTCGTCGCGCACGATATCGGCGGAGGCGTCGCCCTGCGGCTGGCCACGCTCTTTCCGCAGCGCGTGCGGCGCCTCGGCCTCATGCACGCCGTGTGCTACGACTCCTGGCCCATCGAGATGATGCTGCAGTTCGGCCACCCGGGCGTCCACCGGAAGGTCTCCGCGTCCACCGCGATCGCGGGGCTGAAACTGGCGCTGAAGCAGGGATTCGCCTCTTCGCCGGCCGACGAGCTCCTGGACGGCATCCTCGCGCCGTACGCGACTGAAGTCGGCAAGCTGTCGCTCGTGCGGAACGCGGCCGCGCTCAACACCAACCTGACCACCGAGATCACCTCGCTCCTTCCGCGGGTCGACGCGCCGACCCTGGTCCTCTGGGGCGAGGAGGACAAGTTCCAGCCGGTCCGATTCGGTGAGCGCCTGGCGTGGGACATCCCGGACGCGAAACTGGTGCGGATTCCTGAGGCCCGGCACTTCGTGATGTTCGATCAGCCGGACGCGGTAGAGCGGCATGTCGCGAATTTTCTAGATCAGACGTGAGGAGGCGTCGCACAACTTCGCTCGGTACGGTGTGGCCGCTCTACACGAGAGCGTGTCCGAGAATTCTTACCAAGGGGTAGTGAATGATGAGGTTTGTCTCTCTAGCATCCGTTCTGCTGTTGCCGGTGGTGTTCGCCGCCTGTTCCGGCGATGGCGACGAAGACGCAGTCGCGGAACGCGCCGCGGCTGGATCGCAGGCGGTAGATACCGTCGCCGTGGCAACGACTGCCCGGCAGCCGGCGGCCCCGGTGCAGCAGCCACCGCAGGCCCCGCCCGAGATGCGGTTGGAAGTGAACCTCGCGGCTCGCGAGCTGTACGTGTACCGCAAGGAAGAACGCGTCGCCACCTACCCGGTGGCGGTCGGGAGCAGCGAGTGGCCGACGCCCACCGGCGAGTGGTCGATCGGTCAGGTGATCTGGAATCCACGCTGGATTCCGCCGCAGGAGGAGTGGGCGGAGGACGAAGAGGTGAGCGAGCCCGGAGACCCCGATAACCCTCTGGGGCGAGCACAGCTGGTATATCGTGCCCCGAACAGCGTCCACGGGACGAACGAGCCGGCGTCGCTCGGCAAAGCGGTGTCGCACGGGTCCATTCGCGTGTCGAACGAGGTCGCGACTAAGCTGGCGCGTGAGGTGATGGAGGCGGGGGGCGCCGGAAAGGACGAGGCGTGGTACCGTTCGGCGCGAGAGAACCGCAAGGAGCGGCAGGACGTCAACATCCCCAACCCCATTCCGATTCGGGTGGTCGCGGGGTCGGAGTGATACCACGCGCCCGGAGAGCTGATGGCGGTGTGTAACGAACCACGCTTGCCGTCCCTTGCCCCCTCCGCCGAGGGTGGCGATTCGTTGCCGCTCGTTTCGATCGTGATACCCTGCTACGTGAAGACGGCGAAGCAGGCGGAGCTGCTCGACGAAACGCTCCACACGGTAGCGGCACAGACGTGCCTGGACTACGAGATCGTCCTGGTCGACGACGGGTCTCCGCTCGATGTCGCCGCGATGGCGGCGCCGCATGCCCGGGCGGTGACGCTGCGACAGGCCAACGCCGGATCCGCAGTCGCGCGGAATACCGGCATCGCTAGCAGCCGGGGAAGATTCCTGGTATTCCTCGACGCCGACGACCACCTGCTACCGCGGGCTTTGGAAGCGGGGCTGAATGCATTGAGGGAGCACCCGGAGTGCGGCTTCGTGGTCGGCCGGCGCGAGGAGATGACGTACGAGGGCGGGGATGTAGCGTGGGGGGTGCCCAGGATGCCGCGCGAGACGTGGCTCTACGAGACTCTGCTCAGCTTCGACTGGTACATCATTCCCCCATCCTCGGCGATGTTCCGGCGTGCTGTGGTCGACGCGGTCGGCGGGTTCCGCGACCCATGGGGGGCCGACGATCTCGACTTCTACCTCCGGGTTGCGTACAGCTACCCGGGATGGTGCTACGAGGAGCCAGCCGTCACCCGCTACCGCCGGTATAGCGCGAGCTCGTCGCGTGACGGGGAGCGGATGCTGCACAGCATACGCGCGGTCTACGACCGACAGCGAGAGCTGGTGCGGGGGAATCCGGCGGCGGAGGCTGCTTTCCATCGCGGTCTCACGCGGCTGACGGAGATCTTCACCGACTGCCTCGCCGAGAACTTCGTGGACGCCATGCGAGCGCGGAACTGGCGCCGGGTGCTGCGCACCGGGTTCCTGTACGCGCGGGAGAAGAGCCACCCGGGGCGCTCGGCCACGCGGCGAGGTCGCTCCAAGGAGGCGGCGGTCTCGGGGAGCTGAACCGGAAGCGGATGGACCCCCGGATGCGCTAGAGCAAAGCCCTGCGATGTTTATCGTTGCGGAGCCTCCTCGTTTAGTGAGGAACGGCTCTCCGATTCGGGATCGAGCGGCGTTTAGCGGCACACCGCCGCGAGCATCGCGGTCCGATCCGTACCCGGTGGGACCGGTAGCCCCCGCTGCCGGGCCCGCGCTGCCAGGCTGGTCGGACCCGCCGGTCTGCTGGGATCGTTGTCCTGCCGGTAGATCGAGTCACGCTGGGCGGCCGCCAGCGTCGTGAACCGGAATCCTGCTTCACGATAGACCCCGAGCACGCGAGGCATCATGCGGGCGTTGAAGGGGCTGATGTGCGTCAGCAGGACGTACGGGACGTCTCGTCCATAGAGCGACTGGGACAGGGTTCTGGAGTGATTGATCCCGTCCCGCACCGCCTGCAGATACGCGCTCTCCAGAGCTTCGAGCGCCTGCGGATTCCCTCCGGCGTGACATCGGGCGTACGCCTCGTTCCACTGCCAGTCGGAGAAGTCCATGGTCACGGCGGCGATCCGGTACCCTCGCCGGGCGAGCGCCGCACGCACGGAGTCTCGCTTGGCGGGATCGTTGCCCTCGGCGAGGTACGGGTAGCGAAGCCAGCGCTCAGCGGGCCTCCCACCGAATCGTTGCAGCGTCTCTTCGTTGCGCGCGATCTCCGCCTCGAACTCGGCGGCGCTGAGCTGGTTCAGGTTCCGGTGCGACCAGGTGTGGTTGCCGAGCGGGTATCCGGCCGCGACCCAGGCGGTGAGCGCCGCGCCCGTCTCGGGCTCCCGCTCCACGTATGCACCGTTCACGAACCCGTATACCTCGGGCACACCCGCCGCCCTGAAGGCCGCGACGATGCGCTCCGCGACGCTCGTGCGAGTCTCGCCCGGCAGGAGAACGCCGTGCACGGGTAGATCGTCCATGGTGATAGCGAGCCGCGGCCCGCTATCGTCCTGGCGAGCCGCGGTCGCGCAGCCGAAGATGGTGAGAGCGGAGCAGCTGAGGAGCGCGGCACGCAGCAGTCTCATGATTCGGGTCGTTGCGGATCGCTGGGAGTTCAATAGCCGGACTTCAAGACTTAGCGATCAGCTCGGAGTCGTGCAACGTGCGCGCGCGGCGGAGATGATGGACGCGGCCGCTGAACCGCGAAGCTCGGAAGCTGCGCCGGCCAGGCGAGATCCGCCCAACGCTCCGCCGCGCTGGAAGTCTGTGTTTGCGCGGTTCAGGAGTATGGAGGCGAGGGTCACGGACCGGCTCCAGGGGTCGACACCCCATCGCGGGCGGTGTAGATTGGCGGCCGGTGGACGTCTAAATGTGGGCCTGTCCGCTCGTTCCACTCACCTGCGGACGCCCGGCGGGCCTGCGCGGGGCCGGGCGACGGTTCGAGGCTCGGCCTCGGATCGCCTGTCCGGCCGTATCACTGAATCGATCAAGCGTGGGTATCTGATGGAAAGAACGGAGCTGGCCTTCGGGCGTATACCGGCGTACCGGAAGTACGAGCTGCACATGGAGCGGTATCGGAGTGCCGCGGAGATCATCCGCAGCCGGTTCGACCTGACGGACCAGACGCGGATTCTCGACGTCGGTTCCGGCGAAGGGAAGTTGAGGTACTTCTTCGACGCCGAGGAGGGGCAGTGGTTCGGCGTCGAGCGCGATGCCGGGAGGCTGAAGATCTGTGAGGAGCTGGGGTACGAGATGGTTCAGACCGACCTGAACGATACTCGCCTTCCCTATCCCGATAATTTTTTCGACATCGTCTTCGCGTCGCACGTCATCGAGCACCTTTCGGACATCGACTTCTGTGTGAAGGAGATGGACAGAGTGCTGAAGCCGGGCGGGCTCCTCCTGGTCGCTACGCCGACGAAGCCACCCGTGATCGCGGGGCTGATGCACCGCTGGCACAAGTCCAAGAAGAAAGCGGTCGGGCAGACCCAGAACGCCTTCTCCTCCAGGTCGCTGCAGCGTTTCCTGGGGCAGCGGCTCCCACGCTACCGGCTGATCGACAGCCGTGGCTTCAGGATCCTCTCCGCGCGGAAGAAGCTGAAGCTGGAGGACAGCTACGCGTTCTACAAAGTCAGCGTCTTCCTCGGCAAGTACCTCACGGCGATCGTGCCGGAAGTCAGCCTGATATACGAGAAGGAGGCCGTGACCCATGCCGCGCCGGGGCTGAAGCCTGCGGCGGCCCGGTGATGCTCGAGCATCTCGTTCGTTTCGGCGGAGCACGTTCACTGATGGCGACGAGCCGCCGCCACCCGCGCTGGTGCGCGACGCTTCTCGTGCTGACGCTGGCGCTGGGGAATACGGCATCGGCGCCGGCGCAGGAGCGACGGCCCGAGCTGCGCCGTGCGTTCGAGTCATATCCCCTTCCGGCGGACCACTGGGCCGTCCGCGCGGCCGAGCGCGCGGAGGCGCTGGGGCTCGCGCCCGAATACCTCCATGCGCATCGGACCGTCCCCTTTCGCATCGTGGGGCTCGCCCTGCGCGGGGCGGTCGGCCGCGCGGAGGCCGACCATCCCGAGCTGGCCGACCTGGCGCGCGGCTGGTACGAGCGGTTCACCCGCGAGTTTCCCAGCTTCGAGCGGCAGTTGAACGGCGGTGAGGCGCCGGTGTCCCTGACCCGGGCGGAGGGACGGGTCGGAATCGAGGCGAGCGCCGGCCAGGTAAACGCCGGAACCGGCCTGGCGCCCGGGCAGACAGGCGCAACGGACCGCTCGGGGCCGGAAGGTGCGCTGGCGTCACTACGCCTGGCAGCGCAGGTTGGAGGCGTGGCCGCACTCTACGCCGCTCCCGTCCTGAGGATCGGCGATGGCGGTGGCGGCGACGGCGGGCAGGGCGCGGGCGACGGTCTTTGGTCCGGCGAGTGGAGCGCCTCCGTGGGCGGCGGCCCCTTGTCGGTCCGGCTGGGGCGCGGGAGGCTGCTGTACGGGTTCGGCGAGGGCGGCGTCGTGTTCGGCGGGAACGAGAGCATCGACAAGCTCGAGCTCGAGTCCCGCGCCCCGATTCGCATTCCGGGGCTGCGCTTTCTCGGTCCGCTGGCATTCCACACCTCGCTGTCCAGGCTGGACGAGCCGCGGCACAGCGGCCGCCCGTGGCTTCTCGCCACCAGTGGCATTCTGAGGCCCCATGCCCGCGTCGACCTGGAGCTCAACCGTGGCTTCTTTTTCGGCGGCGACGACGTCGAGATCACCGCCGGCCGCCTGGCCAGAATGCTGGTCGGCCAGCAGGGCGGCGGCGCTAAGAACGCGACGTTCGCCAACCAGGTGGCAGCCTTCGCGGGCCGCTGGCGTCTACCCTCCGAGGCGCTGATCCCGACCACCGCGTACGTGGAATGGGGAATGGACGACGGCTCCGGGGCGTGGTCGCAGGTACCGGGCGTGGTCATCGGCGCCTTCGTCCCCGCTCTGCCCGGCTTCCCGGACGTCGCCCTCGGCGTGGAGCACGCGTCGTTCACGAGTCCCTGCTGCGGTCACCCGGTCTGGTATCGCCACGGCGCGTTCCGCGGTGGCTGGGTCCTCGACGATCTCCCCGCCGGCCACGAGCTCGGCGGCGATGGCGCAGAAGGGAGCGTCTACACCCGCGCGCATCTGCTGGGATCGCGCCTGTTCATCGACGGTAGGCTCTTCCTTCGCTCACGCGGTCCCGAGAACCTCTTCGCCCCCGGGCGCGAAGGAGACAGCGGCGGTTACCGGCTGCGCGCGTCCTTTCTGGCCAGGCGCCGGCTGGAGCTCGGGGTGGAGGCCTTCCAGGACTCCGGCGATGATTGGACCGAGCGGTCGATCCTGGCCACCGTATCCCATTACTTTTGATGATGGTCCTCATGCATCGATTCGCCCGCTATCGGCGCGTCGCGGCGCTGTTGCTGTCCATCGGCGGAGCACTGACCTTTCCGACGTACGGACACGCCCAGGAAAGGCACGCCGCGTGGACGGACCCCGGCGCTGGCAGCAGCCCCGCTCTCCTGGCGCCCGCCGCGGCCGGAGCACGACCCGCGCCGGTGGTACTGGAGATTTCGCCACCCCGACCGACCTCCGCCGTCCGACGAGCTTTTCTGTCGAACACCGGCCGCGCCGGGATGTACATCGGCCTGGCGCTCGGGGCGCAGATCGGCGCGGTGCAGGCGCTCACCAGCTGCCAACGCCGCCGCGAGGGGCACTGCCTGGAGAACCACCTTCCATCCGAGGTGGCATTCACGGTCGGAGGCGGTGCGATTGGAGCCGTCGTCGGCACCTTGATCAGCCGCCGGCGCGAGCCGGCTGCCAATGAGGGTGATTGGGCTACGCCCGCACCGGCCGTCCAGTAGATCGAAAGCGCACTGGTCGCGCGCTCGACCTCGAGCACTGAAGGTCTAGCTCGCCGCCGGGGTTCAGCGGTCGGGAGAATGTCTTTACACGCAGAATGGGGCGGCTCCGGAACCCGGAACCGCCCCGTTTCGTGTC
>JAHWJV010000229.1 GCA_019348265.1 Gemmatimonadota bacterium | reverse complement strand
CTGCACCCTCCGCATCCGCGACGTCCAGTTCCACGAATCGGACCTGCTGATCCTCGCAGGTCCTACCATAGACGTCGACGGGCCCGCGGCCGTGTACCGCTGGAAGAAGCCGCTGGAACGGCTGGTTCGAGCAAGCCCCCCCAAGGGCCAAAGCCGGCCCGGCTCCTTGCCCCGCGCCGCTGACCTCCTCATCATTGAACCGCCCCACCTGTTTACACCCCTGTTACGCCCCGAAGCACGGTCCAAGCGTCGAGCGCCGCCCGACCTTCTCGCCTGATCTACAAGACCTTTGGAGGACGCGAATGCCGAAGTCACCAGTGGTTCTGCTATGCGTATCGATCTTCGGGTTTGTCGGTCCAGGTCTCGCACCCGTAGTGGATGCAGTGGCCCAGACGACGACCACGGGCTTCACCCCAGCGCAAGCCGAGCAGGGCGCGGCGATCTATAGAGACAGTTGTGCTGGCTGCCACGGCGCGAACCTGCAAGGATCGCCCGCTACCGCTCTTTCCGGCGCAGCCTTCCTTTCGCGATGGCGGACCGGCACGGTCGCTGAACTAGCTTCGGTAATTCACCGGACCATGCCCCCGGACCGGCCTGGCTCTCTGAGCGAAGCTGCTGTGCTGGCCCTGACTGCGTACATTCTGCAGAGCAACGGAGCGTCTGCGGGCACGCGCGCGCTGGGCAATGCGGAGCAAGCGCCCGTGGGGCAGGTTCTGAGCGCCGCCTCCCCGGCGGCCCGGGCGCCCGGGGAGATCAACGATCTGACACCCGCGACACCCCCGCCCCCCCCGAGCCCGTCTCAAATTCCGCTCACGCCGCACGCCGAGGCGCGGCTTGCAGCCATGCGCGCTCCGCTCGAGCGCCTGAGACCGGTGAGCGACGAGATGCAACGCAATCCTCCCGCAGGCGACTGGCTTCACTGGCGCCGCACGTACGACGGCTGGGCCTTCAGCCCATTGAACCAGATCACTCGCGACAACGTAAAGAACCTGAAGGTCGCGTGGACCTCGAGCATGGCTTCGCCCAGCGACGCCGTGAACGAGATCACCCCGCTCGTCCACGACGGCATCATGTTCCTGTGGAACTTCGGCGAGACGATCCAGGCGCTCGACGCGAAGACGGGGACCGTGCTCTGGCAGTACGTTCACGACCTGCCCAAAGACTACCCGCAGCTGCCCGGCTTCTATCGGACGAAGCGCAGCCTCGGGATCGGCGGAAACAAGCTGATCGTGCCGACGATCGACATGCGCATCGTCGCCCTCGACATAACGACCGGGAAAAAGATCTGGGACGTCTCCACTGACGACTACAAGAGCGAGCGCACCTACAACAGCGGGCCCCTGATCGTGAAGGACAAGGTGATCGTGGGCGCAGGCAATTGCTCGCCGGGATCGGCCAACTCGAGGGCAGGGGCCTATTTTCCTCGAGGCGGCTGCTTCATCACGGGCCACGATCTGGAGACCGGGAAGGAGCTCTGGCGTTTCAACACCGTAGCCCGCGCCAGCGAGCCGGGCGGCGATACCTGGAACGATCTGCCCGATGAAATGCGCGGCGGATCGGCCATCTGGGTCGCCGGGCAGTACGACCCCGACTTGAATCTCACCTTCTGGGGGACCGGCTCCCCTTCGCCGTGGTCGACGGTGACGCGCGGGACCTTCGGTGCGATGGGGCTCTATATGAACTCCACGCTCGCGCTCGATCCCGACAACGGAAAACTGGTGTGGCACTACCAGCACATCGGAGCCGACCCGTACGACCAGGATTATGCTTTCGAGCACATCGTCGCACCGGTGACTCTCCGGGGGCGGCGCCACAAAGCCGTGATCACCGTCGGCAAGGCCGGGGTCTTCGAGGCGCTGGACGCCGCTACCGGCAAGTTCCTGTTCGCGGCCGATCCGGGTGCGCAGAACGTGATCACTTCGATCGACCCGGTCACAGGCGCCAGGACTTTCCTGCCAGAACCACTGCCAGCGGGCGTGACGCGCTGTCCGGGAAACATCGGGGCGAGGAATTTCCCCGCGGGCGCGTATAGCCCGTCGACGAACCTGTACTACCTGCCGATCACCGACACCTGCATGAAACGGATGGGTGAGACGCCCGCCCGCTTCCTCGCGCTCGACCTCAACACACAGAAGTTCGTGTGGGATGTCCGCTCGCGGCTCCCGCAATCGTCGGGCGTTCTGACAACGGCCGGGGGTCTGGTGTTTTCGGCGACGCCGGACGGCTATTTCCGTGCGTTCGACGATCGTGACGGTAAGGTTCTGTGGGAGAGCCCGCGATTGAACGACATCCCGAACGCTTTCCCGATCAGCTACTCCGTGGACGGCAAACAGTACGTCGCGATGCCGGTCGGCAACACCGGGCTCCAGGGCCGCAGTGCGCTGAATACGGCGCCAGAGTACCGCGCCATGCCGAGAGGTGCGTCTTCGTCGGTATTATGGGTGTGGGAACTACCCTGAGGGTTCTGTGCGGGAGGCGATCGAAGGCCCCGGCGCGCCCAGGCGCCGATTCTGTACGGAAGTGCAAAGCAATGAGAAGGGGAGGGTAGAAAACGCGACGTGGCTGATCGGCTGGCTGCTGGCGCTCCCGCGCGGCGCGAGCTCAGCTGAGCAGCAGGATCAACGCGGTCATGGCGGTGAGCAGCGCCGCGCCCGCCACCGCCACGGAGATCAGCGTACGAGCCTGCATCTGCGCGAGGAGCGGCAGTATCTGGGCGACCGCCTCCGCGGTCCTGCGCAACTCCACGTTCGGCTCGATGATCGACTGAGTCATCACCCGCTTCCCCGCCAGCACGTCCTCCATCGCGCGGACGAAGTGGTGCTGATGGATGCGCTTCCCGTCATCTGGCCCCGGCTCGGCCGCGGCCGCCAGCGCGGCTCTCAGCACCGCGTTGCGGATGTCGCCGCCGCTTACGGCGTACGCCTCGGCGAGATCCCGAAAGCTCACGTCCTCGGCGACCGGCGTTCTTCGGTGCAGCTGCACCTCCCAGATGCGCTCGCGCTCGTCGACCCCGGGTAGCTCGAAGAGGACGTGCGTGCGAATCCTGCGCTCGAACGCCGGGTCGAAGTTGGCCGCCAGATTCGTGGCGAAGATCACCACCCCGTCGAAGCGCTCCAGCTCCTGCAAGAGAACGTTCACCACGGTGTTGGCCTCCCTCTGCTGGCCGTGGGACACGTCCGTGGAGCGGGACGAGGCGATCGCGTCCGCCTCGTCGAAGAAGAGCACCGCGTCTTCCTCCTCCGCGAGCCGGAAGACCGCGGCGACGTTCTTCGGCGTCTCCCCGAACCACATCGACTCCATCTCCGAGTAACGCACGAGCAGCAGGCGCTTGCCCAGCGCGTGCGCGATCGCCTCCGCGCAGATGGTCTTACCGGTTCCGGACGGGCCAGCGAAGTTGAAGGCCAGCGCGGTGCCGGTCGGGTGACGCTCGCCGAGCCCCCACCGGGTGAAGATCAGCTCGTAGCTGTGCACCTGGGTGAGCGCGTCGTCCAGCAGGCGGCGCGTCACCGGCGGGAGGACGACGTCCTGGAAGGTGCGGCGCGGCGTGATCGCCTCCACGCTGGAGCGGCGGTCGACGAGGCGCGGGAACAGGCGGGCGAGGGGATTGGACATGCCCCCCAGGTTCGCAGAAAGGGGGCCAGGCGCCGGCGGGTCGGCGGGCGCGGGCCGAAGGGAAGATCAGGTCACTCGCCCGACGCCTCGCGTCCAGATCGCGCCGAAAACGACGGCGCCGGCACCGACCGTCACGTTCTCGGCACTGATGGTGGTGGGCTGCAGCGGCGACCCGACCACCGTCCCGGCGGCGATGTGGACGTCCCGCTCCGCGATCATGGGCCCCGCGATCCGGCACTCCTCTCCCACCCGGATCGACTGGCCGCTGACCAGCGAGCCGTCGACGCGGCAGCCGCGCTCGAGCTGGACGTCTTGCCGCCCCTTCAAGCTCTGGAGCGCGTGGCTCCCCGCGCCGAGCGTCAACTCGCCGTGCACCACCAGGCTCGGAGTGATGCGCGTCGCCGGGCTCACCCCGCAATCGTCGCGGACCATCCAGCAATCAGCGGTGAGCATCTCGTAGTCGACGTTGTCGAGCTCGCTCGTGGGCGTGGGCTGCGCTAGCGCCTGTGGCGGCGCGGCGCGGCCGAACTCGATTCGGCCCGCCTGGATCCGCTCGAATCGGCACCCCGCCTCGAGCCGGAGCACCCCTTCGGCCGAGGCCCGGCCGTAGAGGATGCTGTCGCGGCCGACATGGACATCCGCCTCGCCGTGCAGCCAGCGAAGCACGACGCTCTCGCCGCCGAGATCGAGGTCGGCCTCGCCCAGGATCCCGCGCAGCGTGCATCCGGGGCCGGTGCCCAGCGCCTGCGTGGCGTACACCTCCGCGGTGATCAGCAGGCCGCCCTGGAGCGTGACCGGTGTCTGGACCACCATCACGTGCGCCATCGGCTGTCGGCGCCAGCCGCGCATGGTGACGGCGCTCGGCTCGTAACGCCGGACGAGAACGACGGTGGTGCCGTCGGGGAGCGCATGCCGAACCTCCTCGCCAGCGCGCCCGGCCGGGAGCTGCCCCTCCAGCTGCTGCCGGATGTACGCCCTGAAGCCGCGCGCGAAGTGCCGGATGTCCCGCTCGTAGTTGGCGATCACCTTCAGCGGGGCGGCGTCGCGACGGCGTCGCAGCTCCACCAGCCCGGGGACGAGCGGGAGCACCGCCAGCGCGAGATCGAGCTCTTCGCGTTCGAGCTTGCCGCGCCGGACGAGGTACTCGCCGAGCAGCTCGCTCGCGTTGCTCGACGCGACGTGGTGCAGCTTGCCGCCGACGACGCGAGCCGCCAGGGTCAGTCGGCGGTGACGACCGAGAACATGCTCGTAGGGTTGCTGCGCGCGGAGAATGGAATTTTCGCGGAGTTTTTCATGGGCAGTGGAACGGACATGCCGAAGCTGCGCGAGAGACTCGGAGACCGCCTGCTTCCGGATAGTGATCCGCTCGTGGGTGGAGAGCTTCCCGCGGCTGCAGACGCCGCGCTTGCGCTACAGATGGCGGCGGCAGAGGCGGACTTCCGTCGCAGACAAAGGGTGGCGGTCCTCTGCCTCCTGTACGGGATTCTCAGCCAGGATCGCGGGGCGGCTGACCTCCTTCTCGGTGAGCTTGGAACGAACAAGCCGGAGTTTGTACAAAAGTTAAGAGGTGCTATCTAACGAACTGGCGTCGCCGCTCAGCAAACGCCTGAGTCACCCGGGCGATCGGCCACGGCGGCGGCGCCCGCGTCGACGCTCCACGGCGCGGTGCGTGGCGTCTGAATTGCGGGCCTCCTCACTGCCGCTGCATAGGGACTGGACAGGGATCTGGCTCCGCCTACTTTGAACGGGCGGTGTTAGTCATTGCCGTGCCGGGCCCGCATTCCGGCTGCGGGCGTCGGTCCGCTCCTCCGAGGACGCGAAGCGTTCGATCAGCGATTTCCACGCGCCCAGCCCGGGCGAGCCACTACCCGCCTCCCGCACCCTGTGCCGCGCGGGCGTAGAACATCCCACAGTCGAGAGAGAGGGGCCATCGATGAACGTCACCTTCGGTGTCAACGGAAATACGAAGACTGTGGAGGTCGCGGCCGAGATGCCGCTGCTGTGGGTGCTGCGCGACGCCCTCGATCTCAAGGGCACGAAGTACGGCTGCGGCGTAGCGCAGTGCGGCGCGTGCACCGTCCATCGGAATGGCGTGCCGATCCGATCGTGCGTCACCCCTGTCTCGGCCGTCCAGGGCGCCGAAGTCACCACCATCGAGGGGCTGTCGCCCGACGGGTCCCATGCGGTGCAGCGTGCCTGGGAGGAACTCGACGTTGCGCAGTGCGGCTACTGCCAGGCAGGGCAACTGATGTCCGCCGCGGCGCTCCTGGCCCGAACTCCCCAGCCCACCGACGCCGATATCGAAGCCGCGATGAACGGCAACCTCTGCAGGTGTGCCACCTACCTTCGCATCCGGGAGGCCATCAAGAGGGCAGCCACGGACGCGCAGCCCCGTACCTCCTCCACCGCGGTCGCGCAGTAAGGACGAGAGATCATGGATACAGCACCCATCAGTCGCCGCTCCTTCCTGCGGGCGAGCACCCTGGCGGGGGGCGGCATGCTGCTCGCCAGCTA
>JAHWJV010000228.1 GCA_019348265.1 Gemmatimonadota bacterium | reverse complement strand
AAACTCCATAGCCTCCGGGTCGTTTTCGGCCTCGATGACCTTGAGGATCTGGCCGTAGAAGTTGCCGTGGTCGGTGTTGTTGGTGAGAGCGGCGTAGATCTCCCCGGTCTCCGGGTCTACCTCTATGTCTTCGCAGCGGTCCAGGGGGGTGCCGATCGGGTCGCCGTCCTCCTCCTCGGCGAGCTGGGCGGCGACCGCGTCCCAATCGTCGACGTTCGTGGAGTTGACGGTCAGCGCGCGGATCCCGAGCCGCTCGGCCGCCGCGATCTGGTTGCGCATGAGCGCGAGCAGCGGCGAGACGAGGACGGTCGGACCCGCGCCGCGCCGGCGCAGCAGCGCCGTGAGGCGCCGGCGCTCGCCGCGGGCGCGCTCGGCGGCGGCCGCGTCGTACACCGCCTCGACCGAGCCGGATGACCCCGCCATCTCCTCCACGCGCGGGTCGGCCACCGCGGCGAGCAGCACGGTGTGCCGGGAGGTGAGCGAGGACAGCAGCGGCAGCAGGCCCTGCTCGAGCGGTGCGGTGTCCAGTGACGTGAACAGCACCACCAGCGAACGACGCCGGGCGCGCTGCAGCACCTCACCGACCAGCCGCCGGCCGTCGCTCTCGACGAGCGCCGGCTCGAGCTCCGCCATCGCGTCGACGACGCGGGGGAGCAGCTCGTTGCGCCCGACGCCCTCGACCGCCGCGCGGAGCTCGTCGACGCTCATGTTGTCGAACAGGATCCGGTCGACGCCCGCCGCCAGCGCCTCCTCGATCTCCTCGGGAGTCGTCGTCTCGACCTCCACGCGGAGCCCGCGCTCGTTGCACTCGCGGACCGAGCCCACGGCGGCGGTGATCCCTCCAGCGGCGGCGATGTGGTTCTCCTTGATCAGCACCATGTCGTGCAAACCGAAGCGGTGGTTCGATCCACCACCAGCACGCACGGCCGCCTTCTCGAGCGCCCGCATTCCGGGAGTGGTCTTCCGGGTGTCGAGAATCACGGCGCCCGTGCCGGCCACGGCGTCCACGTAGCGGCGCGTGAGTGTGGCGGCTCCCGACAGTCGCTGCAGAAAGTTCAGAGCGACGCGCTCCGCTGTCAGGATCGCTCGCGCGCTGCCGCTCACCGTCAGGACCTCTGCGTCTGGGCTCACCGAATCCGAATCTTTCAACCGCGTACTCACCACGAGCTTGCGATCCACGGCAGCGAAGACTGCCTCGGCAACCGCGACGCCTGCCAGAACGCCCGAGGCCTTCGCGACAAGCCGTGCCGAGACGAGGCGATCAGCGGGGACGGTCCAGAGAGAGGTCCAGTCACCGGGTCCCACGTCCTCTGCCAGCGCCGCTTCGATCAGTGCCACAGCCTCGGGTGGAACCCGGGTATCCCTCACCCCGTCCATATCGTGTCCCAGTAGACGGCGATGAGGATAGCGCCGAGCGCGATCCGGTACCAGGCGAAGGGGACGAAGGTGTTGCTGGAGACGAACTTGAGAAGACCGCGGATGACGATCAGGGCCGAGGCGAACGACACCACCGCTCCCACGGCGAAGATCGGTAGATCGGACGCACTCAGCGTCTCGCGGGCGTCCCAGAGTTTGACCGCCGTTGCGCCGAACATGGCCGGGATGGCCAGGAAGAAGGAGAACTCAGTCGCCGCGAGCCGCGAAAGGCCGAGCAGGAGGCCTCCCATGATCGTCGCACCCGAACGAGAGACCCCCGGGAAGATCATCGCCAGCACCTGGAAGCACCCGATCCCGATCGCGAGCCGGAGGGGGATGTCGTCCACCAGCTTGACATGGCCCGGGTGCTCACGCCGCTCGATGAGCAGGATCGCGATCCCGCCGAGCACCAGCGCGGCCGCGACGGGGAGGACGCCGTACATGTGGGCTTCGACCCACTTGTCCGTCGGCAGACCGATGGCGACCGCGGGGATGGTCGCGATGACGATGTTGAGAGCCAGCCGGCGGCTCTCCATGCGCGACCGCAACGTTCGGGTCACCTCCCAGATCTTCTTTCGGTACATCCAGACGACTGCGAGAATCGCAGGTAGCTGGACGAAGATGATGAACGTATCCGCGCGGGTGTCCGTCCAGTTCAGCCACTCGCCCGCAAGGATGAGGTGCCCGGTCGATGAGACCGGAATGAATTCGGTCGCCCCTTCGACCAGGCCGAGGATCACCGCCTTCCAGTAGAGCATCACGTCGTTCATTCCGCCCGCCGCCCTGTAACTACCCTCCGCCTCGATTTCATAATCCCCATGTCACACAGCCGCCGCCGCCCGCGCTGCCGTCTCGGACGAGCCGACGAGTATCTGGTTGTAGTAGGCCTCGTACTGCGGGACGACGCGATTTACGCCGAACCGCTCGACCGCGACGGCTCGTGCCGCCTCACTCGTCCGCTTCCACTTCCCGGGATCCTGGAGCACCGTCGCGCCGGCCTCGGCCATCGCTTCGAGGTCGCCGATCTCGGCGAGGAATCCCGACACTCCGTGGTCGACGACCGAGGGGAGCCCCCCGGTGCGGGAAGCCACGACGGGAACTCCAGATGCCATGGCTTCCAGCGCGGAGAGCCCGAACGACTCGGACTCCGACGGAAGCAGGAACAGGTCCGCGCACGCGAGAAGCTCCGCGACGGAGTCCTGTTTGCCCAGGAACAGCACCCGGTCCGCGATGCCGAGGGCGCTCGCCTCGTGAGCGGCCTCCGAGCGGTCTGGCCCGTCCCCGACGAACACGAGCCGCGCCGGCACTTCGCGCACGATCTTTCGGAAGATTCGCACCACGTCGCGAACCCGCTTGACGGGCCGGAAGTTGGAGATGTGCATCCCCAGCTTCTCCCCCGTGTTCGTGAGTGCTCCCTTCCGACAGGGATAGCGCCCGCGGTCGTAGAGGGTCGGGTCGACGAAGTTGGGGATCACGGCGATCCGTTCCGGGGACACCCCGAAGTGCTCCACCGTCTCGTCGCGGAGATACTCCGATACGGCGGTGAGGCCGTCGGACTGCTTGATCGAGAAGCGAGTGATCTCCAAGAAGGACCGCTCCTGTCCGACCAGTGTGATGTCGGTCCCGTGTAGGGTGGTTATGATCTTCAGCGGCGTGTTCTCGCCTAGCATCTCGCGCGCGATCCACGCGCTCGTGGCGTGCGGGCTGGCGTAGTGCACGTGGAGCAGGTCGAGACTCTCGCGGAGCGTCACCTCGTGCATCATGGCGGCGAGCGCGAGGTCGTACGGCGCGTACTCGAAGAGCGGGTACCGGGCGACCTCCACCTCGTGGAAGTAAACCCGTTCCAGGAAGTGCGGCAGCCGGAAAGGCTGGGCGTAGGAGATGAAGTGGACCTGGTGCCCGCGCCGGGCGAGCTCCATCCCGAGCTCGGTGGCGATGGCCCCGGACCCGCCGTAGGTCGGGTAGCAGGTGATACCGATCTTCATCGTCGTCAGCTCCCCACCTCGGGTTCCTTCATCGCCGTTTCCAGGTAAGCCCGCTCGATCTCCGCGACGAGCTCCTCGCGCGGCCGCGCCGAGTCCAGCCACAACGCGCCGCTCGGAAGCTGATGGCGGAACCAGGTCAGCTGGCGGCGCGCGTAGGCGCGGGTACGCCTCCGCACCAGCTCCAGCGCCTCGTCCAGCACTGCGTTCCCCCGCACGACCGGGATCAGCTCGATGTATCCCGTCGCGTTCATCCCCGGAGCGCGTTCGTCGTACCCGCGTCGCAAGAGGGTCTCCACCTCTTCGAGCAGCCCCGCAGCCGCCATGGCCCCGACTCGCTCGTCGATCGAGCGGTAGAGCAGCTCCCGAGGCGGATCCAGCACGAACGCCGCCACCGTGACGGGCGGCGCCTCGGCAGGCCTTTCACTCTGCCACCATGCGAGGGTCCGCCCGCTCAGCAGCGCGACCTCGATCCCTCGCATGAGCCGCTGCCGCCCGCCCCAGGAGCGAAAGCGCACGCCGGCCGCCGGGTCGAGCCGCGTCAGCCAGGCGTGCAGCGTGTCGTCGTCGAGCCTCGTGAGCCAGCAGCGGAGAGCCTCGCGGCGCGCAGGGTCGAGCGGCGGCTCGGAGAAGATAGGATGCGTGAGACTTCGGAGAAAGAAACCGGTTCCTCCCGCGACGATCGGGACCCGTCCGCCGGACTCGATCTCCGCGATCCATTCCCGCGCCTGCCGTCCGAACGCGCCGGCGCTGAATCGCTCATCGGGATCGACGAGATCCAGCCCGTGGTGTGGAATCTCCGCCCGCTCGGCCGGCGACGCTTTGGCGGTTCCGATGTCCATCCCGCGGTAAACCTGTCGGGAGTCCATAGAGACGATCTCCCCACCCAGCCGTCGTGCGAGGTCGAGCGCCACGGCCGACTTCCCGGAGGCGGTCGGCCCTACGATCGCCAGGGGCGGCCGTCGGCTCAAGCGCCTCTCCGGAAGCGGTTGTGCAGCTCGGCGAGCGACAGATCCACGATGGTGGGCCGGCCGTGGATATCGTGATAGGGCAGCTCCGTCGCGAAGAGCCGGTCGAAGAGCTCCGTCATCTCCTGCTGCGACAGTCGCTGGCCGGCCTTGATCGCGGCCTTGCACGCGAAGGAGAGCGCGACGCGCTGGTGCTGGTTCCGGGCGCTGTCGACGAGCGGCGATCCGTCGGTCAACTCTGCGATCATCTCACGGAGGCAACGGTCCGCGTCGAAATACGCATGTGGCACCGGAACCGCCTGCACGATGACGGATCGGCCGCCGAATGGCTCGATCTCGAAGCCCATCCGGGCGAAGAGGCCCGCGAGCTGCTCGATCACGGAGCACTCCGCGGGAGAGAGCCGCAGGGTGATGGGGAAGAGGAGTCGCTGAGATGCGGGCGGCGCCGAGTCGTAGCTGCGCATCAGGTCCTCGTAAAGGACACGCTCGTGCGCCGAGTGCTGATCGACGATGATGAGGCCGCTCCGCGTTTCCGCGAAGATGTACGTGTTGTGCACCTGCCACATGGCGGGCTGCACGCGCGCACCGTCGCTGTCCTCTTCGGGCCCGCGCGGCTCGCCACGCGACCCGGCGACGAAGAGGCTCATCTGGTCCGTCGTCTCCGTCGCGACGGCGGGGAACACCTCGACCGAGCGCTCGGGCGCCGACGCGGGGTAGTCAGCCGCCAGGTGCGGCAGCGACCGCGCACCCAGCGTGGCGGCGCTCTGCAGCGGGGCGAGCGCGAGGCGAACGCCCTCCTCCACCAGCCGCTCGATCCCGATGCCATCGCGGAAGCGAACCTCAGCCTTGGTGGGGTGCACGTTCACGTCTACCTCGCCCTCGGCCAGGTCGAGAAATAGGAAGAGTGACGGGCGGACGCCGGGAGGTAGCGTGGTCTGGTACCCACGATCGGCCGCTCGAACCAGATGCCGGTCCGAGAAAGCGCGTCCGTTCACGAAGAGGTACGTTCGCCGCCCGGCGGCGGTCGCGCTGTGCGGCCGCTCGATCCAGCCGCTGACGCTGGCGCCGCCGATGGTGTGGGTGACCGGAATGAGCTCTCCAGCGAGCGCCTCACCCCAGAGGGCGCCGATTCGGGAACGAACCTCCGGCGCCCCGGCGACATCGATCAGGTCTCGACCGTTCGACTCCAGCCGAAAGGCCACCTCCGGGTGGGCCAGCGCCAGCGTCGTCGCCACCTCGCTCACCGCCCGCGCCTCGCTCGCGGCCGAGCGCAGGAACTTGGCGCGTGCGGGGACGTTGAAGAACAGGCTCCGAACCGTGACCGTCGTGCCTACGCGGCGCGCACACCCCTCGACGGCGTCGACGCGGCCGCCGCGCAGGTAGACCTTCGCCGACTCGCCGGCGCCGTCGAGGATGTTGAGGCAGCCGGTGGCCGCCCCGTCGGCGAGCTGGCGGAGCACCTGCGGGAGAGGCGTGGAGGCCAGGTCGCCCTTGAGCACGTTCCGCCTCCGTTCACCGCTCGGGGAGCGCGGTCCGCCGGTTCGGCGCCGCACCTGACGACCATCGGCAGCAACGCCCCTGACGTTGAGCCGTACGGGTCAAGGTGATGAGAGCGACTCCACCCGCTCGCGGCATCTGCCACGATGGGTGCAGGCCGTCCAGCAGATCAGCAGAAGGAGCAGCGACGTGAGCGTCGAGGGCACCGCCCGGGGCAACCGGCGCATCGACCGCGTCCTGGCCGAGGACTTCCTCGACGGGCTGCGC
>JAHWJV010000227.1 GCA_019348265.1 Gemmatimonadota bacterium | reverse complement strand
GACACCTGCCCCAGCGTCTGCGTGGCGGCGATCTGCTGCACCCCCACCGCGCCCAGGTAGAGCTGCGTGAAGTTGTAGTACGCCGCGAGCGGGATGCAGATGAGGAAGGAGCAGAGCACGAAGACGTAGAACGGCCGGCTCCCGAGCGTCTGGAGCGCGTCGAGGCCGAGGATGCCGCGCACCGTCGCGCGCGTGCCGCGCCCCTGCGGCGGGGTGTGCGGGAGGGTGAAGCTGTAGGCGCCGAGCACGAGACTCGCCGCCGCGGTGGTATAGAGCGGCAGCGCGGTGCCCTCGGCCGGCCGGCCGGCGAAGCGGCTCAGCACGAACGAGACGAAGAGGCCGGCCGCGATCCAGCCGATCGTGCCGAACACGCGCACGCGCGGGAACTCGCGCTCCTGGTCGGTGATGTGGCTGAAGGCGAGCGAGTTGGAGAGTCCCAGCGTGGGCGTGTACGCCAGCTGGTGCAGGATCAGCATGGCGATGAACAGAACCGGCTGCCCCTCGAACTGCGGCGCGAGGATCAGGAAGGCCCCGCTGAGCAGGTGCATCACACCTAGCACCTTCTCGGTGCTGAAATACCGATCCGCTATCAGGCCGAGGAAGAAGGGCGAGACGAGCGCGCCAATCGGCTGGGCGGTGAAGGCCCAGAAGGTCACCGTGCCCATCCCTTCCGTGGACATGTACACGGCGATGCTCGTGTACCACGCGCCCCAGACGAAGAACTGCAGGAAGGACAGCAGGCTCAAGCGAGCGGTCAACGATGATTGCGCCATGGTGCTGATCCGGGTGCGAGAGGATGGGTAGTTGCGACGGAAGGTCTGCGTCGGTGCCGCGTCACTACGCGGGCGGGGGGAATCCCCCGCCGCTGACACTCAGTCGAGCGTCTCGAAGAACGTGCGCTCGCGCGATTCGAGGTTCGGCAGCGCCTGGCCGCGAACGTACTTCTCGAAGTGGGGAGTCTCCGTGTGCGCCTGAAAGGCCGCGGCGTCCACGAACTGCTCGTACAGGAAGAAGAGCGCCGGATCGTCCACCGCCCGATGGGCGGTGAACGCGAGGTTCCCCGGCTCCGCTCGAGAAAGCGGAACCATGGTCCGGATCACCTCCTCGATCTCCTTCTCCTTGCCCGGCTTCGCCCGCCAGGTCGCCGCGACGACGTAAGCCATCACGCACTCTCCTCTGTGTTGCCGAGGCGCCCCAAGGGCGCTTCCCAGTGATCAGTCATCGACGATCCCCACCGCGCGTACGGGTGCCGCCGTGGTGCCCATCCACTTCACGGGGAACACCGACAGCTTGAACCCGTGCGGCGGGAGCTGGTCCAGGTTCATCAGGTTCTCCAGATGCCAGTACTCCTGGTCCAGCATGACCCGGTGCGCCTCCCAGAACTCCTTCCGCTCGAACATCGCCCACACCGGCGGGTCGAAGGTCACGGCATCCGTCCCCATCATCTTTACCCCGTTCTCGATCAGCCATCGCGTCGCCTCGCCGGTCATCCCGCAGTGGTCCGTCAGGTACCGCGGCTCGTGGTTGTAGGCCGACGCACCCGTCTGGATCAGGACGATGTCCTTCTCCTTCAGCCGGTAATCGATCTTCTTCAGCGCTCCCTGCAGGTCCTCCACGCTGATGCCCGCGCCCTTCTCCAGGTGGCGGAAGTCGAGCACCACACCGTCGGAGTAGCAGTAGTCCAGCGGGATCCCTTCCGGACCCGGAGCGTCCGGGCCGCGCAGGTGTTTCACCGCGTCGACGTGCGTGCCTACGTGGTCGCTGGTGGCGACATAGTAGCTGGCCGTCAGCCAGGTCGCTCCATGCGCCGCGGCGCCGATCCGCTCGGCGAACTGCTCCCACGTCTCGTAGACCAGCATCACGGGAGGTGGCACCCGCGGGAAGGTCACCATGTTCGGGTGCACCGGCATAGAGAGGTCGACGAGACGGCTCATGGATTCAGTCCTTTCGTGGGTAAATGGCGGATCGGATCAGCTGTCCGCCCGCTGCCGAGCTAGACGCGCTGAGATGGCTATGCGCCGGAGCTCGCTGGAAGCATCTCCAGCAGCCCATGCGCCATTGCGCCCGCGAATTCCGGGTGATTGATCGTGGTATCGATCTCGTGGACTGGGATGTCCCCGCGCAGGTTCGACTTCAGCGAGTCGAAAAGAGCTGCGTCGGCTTCGGGCCAGTGATAGGGGTTACCTGGAGAGGCGAGGACCGAGACGCCGCGGAGCGGAAGATACACGGCCACCGGGCCGACCGACAGATTCAATTTGTCCGCTATGATCCGGCCCATCTCGACGTTCTCTTCGATGTTGGTGCGCACCAGGTAGGTGTTGGCGTTGTGCTGGTAGATGTTCCGGTTGCGCAGGTGCTCGGGGATCGTTTCCGGGCCCCAGAAGTTGACCATGTCCACGCACCCCGGCGCGATGACCGCGGGGGTGCCGGTGCGCGCGGCCGCTTCCAGGCGGGTGGGCCCGGCCGAGAGCACGCCGCCGACCAGCTCGTCGGCCCATTCGGTGAGCGTCACGTCGAGCACGCCCCTGGCGTGGCCCGCCTCGATCAGGCTCTCCATGGTCTGACCACCGACACCCACCGCGTGGAAGATCAGCACCTCGTAGCCCTGCTTCTCCACGATCGCGCGGGCCGCTTCCACGCACTGCGTCGTATTTCCGAACATCGACGCCACGATGGTGGGCTTGTCGTCGGCCTCGGGCACCTGTGCCTCGACCATCGCCACCACCGCGGCCGCGGCGCGGGTGAAGACACCGCGCGCGATGCGGTTCAAGCCGCTGATGTCCACGATTGCGGGAACCATCATGATGTCTTTCACGCCGACGAAGCCGCGGACGTCGCTGCTCGCCAGCGTAGAGACCATCACCTTCGGTATGCCGAGAGGGAGGGCGCGCATGGCCGCCGTGCCCACCGACGTACCGGCTCCGCCACCCATGCCGATGATGCCGTCGATCTCGCCGCGCTCCAGGAGCCGCAGCGCGATCTCGCGAGCGCCCTCTGACATGGCCGTCACCGCGCGTCCCCGGTCGTTCTCGGCCACCAGCCTGGCCAGCTCCGCACCGCCCGCCGAAGCTACGTCCGCGCGCTTCACCTCCGCCTCGAAAAGAGGCTCACCCAGCACACCGACGTCCACGACCAGCGCCCGGTGACCGCGCTGCTGAATCTGCTCCTTGACGAATGCGATCTCGGCGCCTTTCGTGTCGAGCGCCCCCATCACCACGATCGTTGCCATAGCGATCTTACCTGGTGGAACTTGAGTGAATCGCGCGGAGGCGACTTTCGATGGTATCCATTACCACGCGCGTCGCCCGTACCGGGTCGGCGGGTGGAGTGCGTGCCGTCCAGAGCTCAATCGAGTACACACCCCTGAATCCGCCCGCCTCGGCTGCATCCACCAGTGGAGCGATGTCGAAGCTGGTGTGCCGATAGCTTGCGTCGAACACCTCCGCCTTCGCCGAGATCATGTGAGCCCAGGGCAGGATCGTATTCAGGAAGGCGATCTGCCGGGCCGTCGAGTCGTGGGGCATGTTGCCGAAATCCGGGTAGCTCCGGACCCAGCGCGAATTCACGTGCTTAACGATGGCCGCGACGTTCTCCGCGACGTTACTGTGACCGCCGTGGTTCTCGACCAGGATGATGACGTTGTTGCTGGCCCCGTGCTGCGCCAGCTCGCGGTAGGACTCGCCGGTGACCCGGACGTCGAAGGGGACGTTCGCCCCGCCGCCGGTGTCGACGCGTACCGCGGGCGCCCCTGCCGCCGCGGCGATCTCGATCCATCGCCTGGTCTCGGCGATCGAACGGTCACGCACCGCGGCCTCGGGGTTGGACATGTCCCCGGGAAGCTGCACGCAGTTGATCTGCACGCCCGCCCGATCGGCGGCTTCCCTGACTCGCCTGGCGTACGCCACGGTTGGCTCGTCGAAGTGCCGGTTCCAGAGCTCGAGCTTGCGAATCCCCAGCTCCTGCGCCACGAACTGCGGCGCGCTGAGCGCGTCCAGGCTGCGCGGGCCCGCCGGAGCAGTGGCCGGGCGCGTCGTCACGAACCAGTCGCGGAAGCTCACGGATGAGATCCCGATCCGTTCGCGGGTGTCGAGCGCCGGGGAGGATCCGACGCTGGCGCACCCGGCGGCCGCCGTCCACAGTGGAGCGGTGAGGGCCAGCGACCCGCGCTTCAGGAAGTCACGACGCTCCATCTTGCCTCCCGTGTCAGACGTTCAGGTGATCGGCCGCTGTCCGGCTCATCGGTTCGCCGCCTGCGGCGGGAGCGCGAACGCCACGTAGACGCGCGGACCGTCGGGGGTCCCTTCGACCGCGGCCGCGGCCGCGCTGGCGACCACGTACTGGCGCCCGCCGACTCTGTACACGGCCGGGATGCCGTCTCCGGGCCGCGGCATCTGTCCCGCCCATAACTGGCGACCGGTATCGGTGTCGTAGGCCCTGAGCTTGTCCTTGGTGATCATGAACACCAGCCCGCCGGCGGTCAGCGCCGGGCCTCCGCGCAGCGACGACGCGCCGGTCAGGTCCGTGACCCCGCGGCCGACGAGCGCGGGCACCTCACCCAGCGGCGTCTGCCACAGTATCTCCCCGGAGTTGAGGTCGTACTTGGTCATTGCCGCGAAGGGCGGCTTCCGCGCGAACATGCCGCTGCTCACAGCGAAATAGCCGTACCCTGTCTGGTAACGCACCGGCCCCAGCGGGCGCCCGTCCGGACCCATCGGGGCCGACGGAATGGGCTCGGCCGCCTCCGGGGTCGTCAGATAGAGGAGGATCGCGCTGACTTCCTGCGCGGAAAGGTCGGGGAACGCCGGCATGTTGCGGCGCCCTTCGCGGACCACCTGGTGGAAGGCCTCGCTCGGCATCCGCGCGTTCACTCCGCGCAGCGCCGGGATCAGCGGCGGCGTTCCTTCCAGCGTCGGCTTGTGGCAGGCCTGGCAGTTCTGCGTGTAGAGAAAGAGGCCACGATCGAGCTGCGAGGTGCCCGTCCCGAAGGTGCCGGGCAGGATGGGCGTGAGCTGGAGCACGGTCGGCAGGTTCTCGGCAACGACGTAGAACTCACCGTTGCGCGGGTCGGCCGCGGTCGAGCCCCAGTTGGCGCCGCCGCGGTTCCCCGGCATCTGCATCGTCGGCCGCGTGCTCGGCGGCTGATGCAGCGCCTCTGAAAGGTTGAGGATCTCGGCGAGCCGCCGCCGCACGCTGTCCTGCTCCGCCGCGGGGATGTACGGGTTCACGTCGTCGGGCGTGAAGGACTGCACCGCGAACGGCTTCGGCCAGGTCGGGCGAGGCTGGGTCGGCCATGCGAGCTCACCGGGCATGTCCGAGGCGGGTACCGGCCGCTCCTCGATCGGCCAGAGCGACTCGCCCGTGACCCGGTCGAAGACGTACAGGTAGCCCAGCTTGGTCGCCTGCGCGACGACGTCCCGCATCCGGCCTTTATGGCGCACCGTCAACAGCGTCGGAGTCGCCGTGAGGTCCATGTCCCAGAGGTCGTGGTGCACGGTCTGGAAGTGCCAGAGCCGCTTCCCCGTCCGCGCATCAAGCGCCAGCAGCGAGTTGCCGAAGAGGTTCGAGCCGAGACGGTCCGCTCCGTAAAAATCGTAAGATGGCGAAGCGATCGGTACGTAGACGATCCCCCTGTTCTCGTCCACACTCAGCCCGCCCCACGCGTTGGCGCCGCCGATGCGCTTGTACGCGTCGGAGGGCCAGGTCTCATACCCGAACTCACCCGGGTACGGAACGGTGTTGAACCGCCACACCAGCTGACCGGTACGTGCGTCGTACGCGCGGATGTGTCCCGGGTCGGAGGCGTAGTTCTCCCCCGGCGCGGACCCGAGGATGATCAGGTTCTCGAAGACTCTGCCGGGGCTGGGCGACTGCCCTCGAGTCGCGGTGCGGCCGAGGTCCTGACGAAGGTCGATTCGCCCGTTCGTGCCGAAGGAGCTGACCGTGCCCCCGGTGAGCGCGTCGACCGCGTGCAGGTGCTGGCCCTTGCTCGTGAACACCCGGCGCTCCGAGCGGTCCACGTTCTCCCAGTACATGATCCCGCGATTCGTGATCTGCGCCGGGACGCCCTCCAGCGGATTCTTCCAGAGCTCCCGCCCGGTACCCGCATGCAGCGCCACCACCGACGCCGCGGACC
>JAHWJV010000226.1 GCA_019348265.1 Gemmatimonadota bacterium | reverse complement strand
ATCGGCTATCGGCTATCGGCTATCGGCTATCGGTAAGGCGTTTCGTTAGAGATGCGAGCATTCGCTTCACGCGGGCGGCCTCACCGCTCGCGAGAGCATAGTCTCGGTCGCTGAGAAGACCAAGGTCACGGGCCAGGAGCAAATGATACCCGAGCTCATTAGCGGATCCCAGTGCGATACGCCCGAAGCGCGCGAGCTCGCGATCTGAGTTGCGACCGCACCCCTCCGCCAGATTCGCCGGTACGGAAGCGGCGGACCTGCGCATCTGGCTTGTGAGGCCGAACAGTTCGGATTTGGGGAAGCTGCCAGTTAGCTGGTACACCAGCAATGTAAGCTCGTGCGCCTTTTCCCACACCTCCAGAGAGTGATAGTCGCCCATTCTACTACCTCCGTCCCCGGTTCACCGATAGCCGATAGCCGATAGCCGATAGCCTTTTCCGACAACCGAATGAAACGAACTCTCGTCGCCCTCGTGCAGGATCACCCCGGCGTGCTGAACCGGGTGGTGAGCTTGATCCGCCGCCGCAACTTCAACATCGACAGCCTGACGGTCGGGCACAGTGAGACGCCGGGGATCAGCCGGCTGACACTGGTCGTCGATGCGGCGGGTGTGGAGCAGATCATCAAGCAGCTGTACCGGTTGATCGAGATCCTCAAGGTCCACGACGTGACCGAGGATGCGATCGTCGAGCGGGAAATCGCGCTGATCAAGGTGCACGCCCCGCGGACAACGCGCACCGAGCTGATCGCGCTGGTGGGCGTCTACAACGCGCGGATCGTGGACGTCGGCGCGAGCACGATGATCCTCGAGATCACCGCGTTCCCATCGAAGGTGGAGCAGTTCGTGGAGATCATGCGGCCGTTCGGCATCAAGGAGCTGCTGCGCACCGGGAGGATCGCGATGGTCCGCGGCGCCCAGATGCAGCGCGCGGAGACGGAGGGTCCTGAGGCGGTGAGGGCGCAGCCCGAGCTGGCGGCGGCGGGATGAAGAAGGGTCTTCAGTCGTCAGTCTCCAGTCTTTGATCGACTGACGACTGAAGACTGGAGACTGACGACTAGGAACCGACAGCGGCAAACACTCCTAAACACAGCGTACAGGAATCGATCATGGCGGAACTGTTCTACGACAACCAGGCGGACCTCGGGCGGCTCCAGGATCGCAAGATCGCGATCATCGGCTTCGGCAGTCAGGGTCACGCGCACGCGCTCAACCTGAAGGAGAGCGGGCTCGACGTGCGGGTGGGCCTCTATCCCGGCTCGAAGAGCCAGTCGAAGGCGGAGGGGGCGGGGCTGAAGGTGGCCTCGGTTGCGGACGCGGTCCGCGAGTCCGACATCATCATGATCCTGACGCCGGACACGGGACAGGCAAAGCTGTACCGCGAGGAGATCGAGCCGAACCTGAAGCCGGGCAACACGCTGATGTTCGCCCACGGATTCAACATCCGCTACGACCAGATCGTCGCGCCGGCCGGCGTGGACGTGAGCCTGGTTGCGCCGAAGTCGCCGGGCCATCGTGTCCGCGAGGTGTTCACCCAGGGCGGCGGAGTGCCGGCGCTCGTGGCGGTGCACCAGGACGCGTCGGGGAACGCCATGGCGGACGCGCTCGCCTATGCCAAGGGGATCGGCTCCACGCGCGCCGGCGTCTTGCAGACGACCTTCTCGGAGGAGACGGAGACGGACCTCTTCGGCGAGCAGGCGGTCCTCTGCGGCGGCGCGGCCGAGCTCATCAAGGCGGGGTTCGACACGCTGGTAGACGCTGGTTATCAGCCCGAGGTCGCCTACTTCGAGTGCCTCCACGAGCTGAAGCTCATCGTCGACCTGATCTACCAGGGCGGCCTGAACTACATGCGATACTCTGTCTCCGACACCGCCGAATACGGCGACTACATCGCGGGCGAGCGCGTCATCGGCGCGGAGAGCAAGGCGGCGATGCGCCAGCTCCTCACCGAGATCCAGGACGGCACCTTCGCCCGCAACTGGATCGCGGAGAACGAGAACGGCCGTCCCAACTTCGATCGCCGTCGCGCCGCCGAGGGCGAGCACACCATCGAGCGCGTCGGCCGCGACCTGCGCCGGATGATGCCGTTCGTGAACCCGAAAGAGGTGGTGCCGGGGGCGGGGGGGGCGTAAAGGACGCTATCAGCTATCGGCTATCAGCTATCGGTCGGTCGGCGCGGATATCCGCTTCGGCTCGGGTGGCGAAGCGACGAGGACCGATAGCCGATAGCCGATAGCCGATAGCCAGTTCACACACTCATCTAATTCCGCGAGGCACCAATGGCCGGAGCAGGATCGTTTCCACAGACCGAGTGGATCTGGAAGGACGGGGAGTTCATCCCGTGGGAGTCTGCGACGCTGCACGTGATGAGTCACGTCGTCCACTACGGGTCATCCGTCTTCGAGGGGATTCGGTGCTATCGCACCCCCGAGGGGCCCGCGATCTTCCGGCTCGACGATCACCTCCGGCGCATGGAGGACTCCGCCCGCGTCTATCGTATGGAGCTCGGCCACTCGCGCGAGACGCTGGCGGAGGCGTGTGAAGCGCTCATCGTCCAGAACGGGCTCGAGGAATGTTACATCCGGCCGATCGCGCTGCGCGGCCTGGGCGCCGCGGGGGTGAACCCGCTGCTCAGCCCGGTGGAGACCTACCTGGTCTGCTGGCCGTGGGGCGCCTATCTCGGGGCGGACGCGCTGGAGCAGGGGGTGGACGTATGCGTCTCCTCCTGGCAGCGCCCCGCGCCGAACACCTTCCCCGCGCTGGCCAAGGCGGGCGGCAACTACCTCAGCTCGCAGCTGATCAAGATGGAGGCGGTCACCAACGGCTTCGCCGAGGGGATCGCGCTCGGACCGGGCGGCCTGGTGAGCGAGGGGAGCGGCCAGAACCTCTTCCTGGTGCGCGGCGGCACTCTGATCACGCCGGCGATGGAGGGGACGATCCTGGGCGGGATCACCCGCGACTGCGTCGTCAAGCTCGCCCAGAGCCTCGGCGTCCCGGTCAGGGAGCAGCCGGTCCCGCGCGAGATGCTCTACATGGCCGACGAGATCTTCATGACCGGTACCGCGGCCGAGGTGACCCCGGTGCGCAGCGTGGACCGGATCACCGTTGGCGCTGGCCGCGCCGGCGCGCTGACGATGCGTCTTCAGGAGGAGCTACTGGGCGTCGCGCAGGGGCGGCTTCCCGACCCGTACGGCTGGCGCACGCTGGTGCAGCAGCGGGAGGCGATCGTCGGATGACCACACGTCGAACGCTGGACCAGCTCCCGAGCCGGACGATCCTGGCAGGGCGCGACCGCGCGCCCGCGCGCGCCATGCTCCGCGCCGTCGGGCTCACCGACGAGGACTTCGAGAAGCCGCTCATCGGCATCGCGAACACCTGGGCGGAGACCACCCCCTGCAACTACAACCTCCGCGAGCTCGCCGAGTACGTGAAGGAGGGAGTCCGCGCGGCGGGAGGCACCCCGCTCGAGTTCAACACCATCGTCGTTTCCGACGGGATCACGATGGGGACCGAGGGGATGAAGGCATCCCTCATCAGCCGCGACGTGGTGGCCGACTCGATCGAGCTGATGGCCCGCGGCTACATGTTCGACGGCCTCATCACCCTCTCGGGGTGCGACAAGACCATACCGGGCACGGTGATGGCCATGGCGCGGCTCGACCTGCCCAGCCTGATGCTGTACGGTGGGACGATCCTCCCCGGGCAGCACAACGGCAAGGACATCACCATTCAGGCGGTGTTCGAGGCGGTCGGCGCGTGCGCCGCGGGCAAGATCACGGAAGCGGAGCTTCACGAGATCGAGTGCGCCGCCTGCCCCGGGGCCGGCGCCTGCGGCGGCCAGTTCACGGCGAACACGATGGCGAACGCCTTCGAGATCATGGGGCTCTCGCCGATGGGGAGCGGCACCGTGCCGGCGACCGACGAGCACAAGGCGGAGGTCGCTCGCGCGGCGGGACGGCTTGTGCTCCGGCTCGTCGAAGAGGACCTCCGCCCCAGCCGCTTCATCACCCGCGCTTCGCTTGAGAACGCGATCGCCATGGTGGCCGCGACCGGCGGCTCGACCAACGCGGTGCTCCACCTGCTGGCGGTAGCTCGCGAGGCCGGCGTTCCGCTGGACATCGACGACTTCGACCGGATCAGCAGCGCCACACCGGTCTTGGCCGATCTGATCCCCGGCGGCCGGTTCGCGGCGCTGGACATGTATCTCGCCGGCGGCGTGGAGCTGGTCGTTCAGCGGCTGCTCCAGGGCGGGCTGGTCGACGGCTCGACCCCGACGGTGACAGGCCTCACCCTCGCGGAGGCGGTCGCCGACGCGAAAGAGGCGCCGGGGCAGGAGGTGGTGCGTCCGCTCGACAACCCGCTCAAGCCCACTGGTGGGCTGGTGATCCTGAAGGGCTCGCTCGCGCCGGACGGGTGCGTGATCAAGGTCGCGGGACACAAGCGCCTCGAGCACCGCGGCCCGGCGCGGGTGTTCGAGCGCGAGGAGGACGCGATGGCGGCCGTTCAGGGCGGCCGCATCAATCAGGGCGACGTGGTGGTGATCCGCTACGAGGGCCCCAAGGGGGGGCCGGGGATGCGGGAGATGCTCGGCGTCACAGCGGCGCTCGTCGGTGCCGGCCTCGGCGACAGCGTCGCCCTGCTCACCGACGGGCGCTTCTCGGGCGCTACACGCGGTCTCATGGCCGGGCACGTCACGCCCGAAGCCGCTTCCGGCGGCCCGATCGCCGCGGTTCGCGAGGGGGACCTGATCCACTTCGATCTGCCCAACCGCCGGCTCGACCTCGTGGTCGACGAGGCTGAGATCGCCGAGCGGATGCTCGACTGGTCGCCCCCCCTGCCTCGCTACGTCAGCGGCGTGATGGCCAAGTACGCCCGTCTGGTGCAGTCGGCCTCGGAGGGCGCGGTGACCGGCGTGGACGTGCTTCCCGGGACGCCTGCGCGCAAACCCCCCGAAGAGGATCTCAACCTCCCCGGACTCGAGAAGATGTCCATCGAGGTCTGACGAGGTGGTGCGAAGGTGCGAGAGTGCGAAAGCGGTTGCTTTCGCACTCCCGCACTACCTCCGAAACCCGCACCCGCGCACGCTAAAACACCCACTGCAACGAAAGACGCAGCTGTCGGGGCTCCACTGGATGGAAGTGCAGGTCCTCCACTCCCTCGGCGGGCTCGCCCGGCAGGCGGGACGCGTAGAAGTACTGGATATCCGCTGCCTGTGAATCGAAGAGGTTGAGCAGCGCGGCCTCCAGGCGCACACCCGATCCGAACAGATATCCCACCTCCCCGTTCACCACCGTCGCCGGATCGGCGCGGACGCTGTTGTCTTCCGTCAGCGCGTAGGACCCGAAGTGGCGCAGCCGAAGCCCGGCGGACGCCCCCGCTAGCGGCGTCCACGCCATTCCTCCGGCGAAAACGTGTTCCATCGCGCCGGGAATCCGGTTCTCGCCGGCTGGCGTGTCCGACAGACGCGCGCCGGCGACGGACACGTCGGCGTCGAACGCCAGTGACGCCATCGGCCGGTAGAAGTTAGCCCAGGTGACACCGCGCCTCTTGCTCATCGGTGACGCCTCGGTGGCACCGGCGTCGCCGACGAAAAGCAGTTCGCTGTCGAGCTCCAGCGCCCACAACGTGAGCGTCGACCGCAGCCCCTCGATCGGCGCTGCCCGCACGCCAGCCTCCGCCCCGCGAGAGCGTACCAGCGGATCCACCCGCTCCGCGGCGGCGCCGGTAACGGGATCTATGCGGATGGTGGTTCCGCGTGCGTCGTTGCTGTGGAAGCCGAAGCCGCCGCTCAGGTACATCTCCAGCGCCGGGGAGGCGGTAAAGACCAGCGATCCCTTCGGGCTGACGATCGCCGCTGCGCGATTCCCGGAGTTCTCAGCGAGGTCGCTCTGCACATTGAAGGTGTACCCATCCGCGCGGAGGCCGAGCACGCTGCGGAACCAGGGGGTCCAGCGGGATTCCGCTTCCACGAAGATGCCGGTGCCTGTCTCCGCCACCTGATCCTCGCGCACGGTGCTGATCCGGGCCCGTCCTCTGGTGCGGTGGAGCCCCAGCCCGCCGATCAGATCCGCTCGGCTCTGCAGGCCCAATGTGAGGAGATGGGCCACGCCGAGCGCCTCCACATTCTGCGCCTGCTTCGCGTTCAGCCCCAGCACG
>JAHWJV010000225.1 GCA_019348265.1 Gemmatimonadota bacterium | reverse complement strand
TCGACCGCCCCGCGGACCTGTCGCGCGCCTTCGCGCAGTGGTGCTGAGCACGAGCAGCTGGACGCAGGGGGTATCGCTATCGGCCATGGGCTACGGGGCTATCGGCTATCGGCTATCGGCTATCGGCTATCGGCTATCCGTCGTCAGTCTTCAGTCGTCAGTCTTCAGTTCAACTCTTCCCTCTTCGCTCTGATACGCTCGCTCCGCCTCTGGCACGCTGAGTGCGCTTCGCGTCGCGACCGTGTCCTCTCCTTTTCTCTTCAACGAATTTGCCGATGAGCTCGTCGTCCGCCATCACCGCCGACGTGCGTCCGTACGTCGAGCTGCTGACGGAAGCCCGTGCCCGCACGCTGCTGCTCATCTCCCGGTTGAGCGAGGAGGATCTGCGAAAGCAGCATGACAAGCTGATGAGCCCGGTGCTGTGGGACCTCGGCCACATCTCACAGTTCGAGCAGCTCTGGCTGCTGAGGAATACGGACGGGCCGATCGAGTTCGTGGAGATGCCCGGCATGTACAACCCGTTCGAGCACCCTCGCGCCACCCGCGACAAGCTACCGCTCCCTGGGATACAGGCGATGCTGGACGAGATGGCGACGGGCCGCCGCGATGTGCTGGAGCGGCTCGCCACGGCCGACCTGGACTGGAGCCATCCGCTGCTGCAGGACGGGTATCTCTTCCGTATGGTCGCGCAGCACGAGTACCAGCACAACGAGACCATCCTGCAGACGTTGAAGCTGAAGCAGGGCGAGCCCTACCACCCACCACGCGCGATGGGTGCTCCGGCCGGGCGGCCGGTGGGCTCCGAAAGGGACGGAATGGTGCGCTTCCCCGGCGGTGAGGTGGTGATCGGCACGGCCGACCGGAGCGAGGCGTACGACAACGAGCGCGGTGAGCACGACGTGGAGCTGGAGCCCTTCTGGATCGACGCCACCCCGGTCACCAGCGGGGCGTTTCTAGAGTTCATGCGCGAGGGCGGCTACGCGCGGCGGGAACACTGGTCCGGCGCCGGGTGGATCTGGCTGCAGGGGGCGCGGGTCGAGGCACCGCAGCACTGGGAGAGGGATGGCGACGACTGGCGTATCCGCTCCTTCGATCGAATAGAGCCGGTGTCCCCGGACCACCCGGTCTGCCACGTCTGCTACCACGAGGCCGAGGCGTACGCCCGCTGGGCCGGGAAGCGACTCCCGACCGAGCACGAGTGGGAGGCCGCCGCCTCCTGGGACCCGGTTGCCGAGCGGAAGCGGAAGTACCCCTGGGGCGACGAGCCTCCGACGGCTCTGAACGCGAATTTGGACCAGCTCACCTTCTCCACCGCCCCGGTCGGCGCCTACCCGCGCAACCTGTCTCCGATCGGCTGCTACGGTATGGTCGGCGATGTCTGGGAGTGGACGTCTAGCGATTTTGCCGGCTACCCCGGATTCGAGAGCTTCCCCTACCCGGAATACTCGGAGGCGTTCTTCGGTCCCGACTACAAGGTGCTTCGCGGCGGATCGTGGGCCACGCGCCACGGGGCCGTCCGAAACACTTTCCGCAACTGGGACTACCCGGTCCGCCGCCAGATCTACAGCGGCTTCCGGTGCGCCAGGAGTGACGGATGAGCGAAGAGCAGCGGGCGCTAGAGAGTTCAGAGTTCGAAGTGCAAAGTTCAACGTCCGAGAGTGAGCACTTCGAACTTTGTACGGCGAACGTTGAACTCTCCCTCGCGGAAATACGCGACGGCCTGTCTCGCCCCCAGAAGGAGCTGCCGCCGAAGTATTTCTACGACGAGCGCGGGTCGCGGCTCTTCGAGGAGATCACGGAGCTGCCGGAGTACTACCTCACCCGCGCCGAGCGGGCGCTGCTCGAGGAGTGGATGCCCCGCTGGGTGGGGGACATGCGGCCGCGCGCGGTGGTCGAGCTGGGCGCGGGAAGCGGGCGCAAGACGCGCATCATCCTGGACGCGATGGTGGCCGGGGTGGGCAAGCTGTACGTTCCGGTCGACATCAGCGAGGACTTCTTGGAAAGCACGGCTGTCGCGCTCCGCGGGGAATACGACGGGATGGATGTGTGGCCGCTGGTGGCGGATATCGGTGGCGTGCTCGACCTGCCACGTGACCTCCCGGATCCGGTGCTGTTCGCCTTCCTCGGGAGCACGATCGGAAACTTCACCCCGGAGGCCGCCATCGAGCTGCTCGCGCAGGTCCGCGCCGCCATGAGTGCCGGCGACCGTTTCCTGCTCGGGGTCGACCTCCGCAAGGACCCGGGGGTGATCGAAGCCGCATACAACGACTCGCGCGGTGTCACGGCGGAGTTCAACCTCAACATGCTGCGCGTGCTGAACGCCGAGTTCGGCGCCAATTTCGATCCCGCGGCCTTCCGGCATCACGCCTTCTACCACCCGGAGCGCCACTGCGTCGAGATGCACCTGGTATCGGCCAATGACCAGAGCGTGAGCGTTCCCGGCGCGGGCGACTTCCGGCTCGCGGCGGGGGAGAGCATCCGGACCGAGATCTCCTGCAAGCAGGACCGGGCGAGCGTCGAATGGATCCTCGCTGGCGCGGGGATGGGGATCGCGGAATGGGCGACCGACGACGAGGGCCGCTACGCGCTGGTGCTCGCCACCGCCGAACGAGGGAGATGACGGAGGCGGAGCTGCTGGCCGATCTCCGGGAGGTCGCATTCGGGCGGCTCGTCGTGGGAGGGCCGCCGCGCATCGGCGCGGAAGCCGAGCTGATCCCGATCGACGTGGCGACGGGGCGGGTGGCTCCGATCCGTGCCGCCGACCGGCCATCGACGCTGCCGGTCTTGCGGCGCGTCGCGGAGCGGCTGGGGTGGCGGGAAGAAGAGGGGGATGCGCCGAAGTTCCACACTTCCGGCGGTGCCCTGGTAGCATACGAGCCAGGTGGGCAGATCGAGGTGAGCACCCCTCCCGAGACCTCCGTTCATGCGCTGATGGAGTCGCTGCAGGAGACGGTGCTCCCTCTGCGGGATGCGGCGCTCGCGGCGGGGGTGCGGCTGCTGGAGGAAGGAATCGACCCGGTCTCCACGATCACCGAGGTTCCGCTCCAGCTCGGCGGCGAGCGGTACCGGCTCATGGACCAGCACTTCGCGCGCATCGGCCCGGCCGGCGCCCGGATGATGCGTCAGACCGCGTCCTTCCAGGTCAACATAGACTGGGCGGACGACGTCGCGCTGCACTGGCGCGTGCTGAATGCGGCCGCTCCCTTCCTCACCGCCATCTTCGCGAGCTCGCCGCTGTACCGCGGAGCCGACACCGGCGCCCAGAGCTTCCGCGCGCTCACCTGGACGGAGCTGGACCCGGGCCGGACCGGGGTCGTCGGCGGAACGGGCGACCCAGCCCTCGCGTACCTGCGCTTCGCGCTCGCCGCTCCGGCCATCCTGACGCCGACCCCCGGCGGCGCCATCCAGCCATTCGGGACGTTGCTGCGTACCGCGGGGGCGACTCGCGAGGATTGGCGGGCGCATCTGACGACTCTGTTTCCGGAGGTCCGGCCGAAGGGGTACGCCGAGGTGCGCTGCATCGACGCCGTTCCCGCGCAGTGGTACGCGGCCCCGCTCGCCCTGCTCTCCGGCCTCGCGCACCCCGAGGGCCTCGACGCGGCCGCGGCACTTCTTCCCGCGCCAGACGCCGCCCTGATCGTCCGCGCCGCGCGTCGGGGGCTCCGCGACGCCGACATAGCCGAAACCGCGGCCGAGCTGTTCCGGATCGCGCTGGAAGGAGCACGGCTCGCCGGAGAGGGGTGGGTCGACACCCAGAGTCTAGCGACCGCGCGCGACTACCTCGACCGGTACACCCGCCGCCGCCGCGCCCCCGCGGACGAGATCCGCGAGCAGGGCGTCGGCCTATTCAGCCCGGCCGAGCCGCTCGATTTTTGTCGATGATGGCGTAGATGATCACCAGGAAGGCGAGGACGCGCGTGAGGTACAGGTAGAGGTGCGTATCGGGCTGCCCCGACAGCAGCGACAACCCGGCGCGCTGCCCGGCCAGCAGCGCGAAGGCGCCGGCGAACAGCACGAACAGTCGGTCGTTGGTCCGCTTCCAGAACTTGAGGAAGTGCAGAGCAGCCACGACGTAGCCCATCACGATCGCGCCTGAGATAAGATCGCGCATCATACGCCTCCCCGCGGCAGCGGCGGCCTCACGTGTCCCATACGAGCCCGTAGATCAGCAAACCCAGGCCCGCCAGCGTCGGGATCGAACGCCAGACGGAGAGATCGACTTCCGGGATGAGGCCGAGATCCACGAAGAGGAGCACGTTGTTGAGCGCGAGCCCCACGAAGCAGAGCCCTCCCCAGAGCAGCAGCCGCACCTTGGTCGCGGCGTACCCGCGGAGCAGGAGCACCGCGCAGGCGATGCTAGTCACCGCGCACAGCACGTAGACGATTGTCGCCATCAGCTACCCCCTCCCCTTGAGGCGGAACGCGTCCGCGAACGTCTGCAGCGGGTCAGGCGGTCGGGCGAATAGGAGCTGGATCACGCCGACCCGGTTGGCCTGGTACACAGCCGCGAGCCTGTCTGCATCCCGCGCCAGCGCTGCCGATTTCGGTGCATAACGGTACTCTGGGTCCGCCGAGCCCGTGGATGACAGGAGCCCGCGCGCGGCCAGGCCCTCGAGCCGCAGCGTCGCCGCGCTCGCAACCGTGAACACGGCCTGGCTCACCTCGAGAGCCGTGTAGGATCGCTCGGGATTGCGGTAGAGGAGGAGCAGAATGTCGAGCTGCTCCGCCGCATCGATGTTCTCCGCAATAAACCGCTGGACCTCTGGGGGGATTCCGCCCTCGCCCACCTCGCCTCCCTGAATCGGATGCCTGGATTGAGCCTGGGCGACCGCACGATCGGGGCCACGATCGGGCGCATGGAACTCCCGGGCATGGCCCGAGTATTGCCTTTGAGCAGGCGTTTCCGCGCGGCCTGGTGCACCTCCTCCTCGCCGTGCCGGTACCCTATTGCATTCCTGGCCCGACAACCCGAACACGTGAGGCACCCCGTGGCGAGAGGTGAAAACCTTATCCCCGACCCTGAGGCGTCGACTCCAGCGAGTCGCGTTTCCCCACCGGCCGTCGGCCGGCGGCGTACAGTCAGACCACAAAAATCAGGCTCCAGGGGCGCGGACGGGAACGGGGGCGGGGGCCAGGGAGTCAGCGAGCTGGAGGAGCTTCTCGACGCGCTCCGCGCGATGGAGGCGGGAGATTTCAGCGTGCGCCTCTCCTTCAGCGGGAGCGCCTTGATGGGCGAGATCGCCGACGCCTTCAACGGCATCGCCAACCGGAACGACCAGATGGTGCGGGAAATCGTGCGGGTGAGCACGACGGTCGGGCGCGAGGGGCAGATGACCGACCGCGCGTCCGTCGGCACCACGACGGGCGGGTGGGCGACAAAGGTCGAGGCGGTGAACTCGCTGATCACCGACCTGATGCAGCCGACCACCGAGGTGGCGCGCGTGCTGACGGCCGTGGCGCGCGGCGACCTCTCGCAGAAGATGGTGCTCGCGATCGACGGGAAGTCGCTCCAGGGCGAGTTCCTGCGCATCGGCACCACGGTGAACACCATGGTTGACCAGCTCTCCAGCTTCGCCTCCGAGGTGACACGAGTGGCTCGAGAGGTGGGGACGGACGGTAAGCTGGGCGGACAGGCGCAGGTGCCGGGTGTGGCGGGCACGTGGAAGGACCTGACGGACTCGGTGAACTCGATGGCCAGCAACCTGACGGATCAGGTGCGGAACATCGCGCTGGTTACGACCGCCGTGGCGAACGGCGACCTCTCCCAGAAGATCACGGTAGAGGTGAAGGGTGAGGTTCTCGAGCTGAAGAACACCATCAACAGCATGGTGGACCGGCTGCGGGTCTTCGCGGACGAGGTGACGCGCGTGGCGCGCGAGGTAGGTACGGAAGGGAAGCTGGGCGGGCAGGCGCAGGTGCCGAACGTCGCCGGTACGTGGAAGGACCTCACGGACTCGGTGAACTTCATGGCGAGCAACCTCACCTCCCAGGTGCGCGCCATCAAGGACGTGACCACCGCGGTCGCCAACGGCGACCTCTCCCAGCAGATCACCATCCAGGCGCGCGGCGAGATCCTCGAGCTGAAGGACACCATCAACACGATGGTCGACCAGCTCTCCGCCTTCGCCTCCGAGGTGACGCGAGTGGCTCGAGAGGTAGGCACG
>JAHWJV010000224.1 GCA_019348265.1 Gemmatimonadota bacterium | reverse complement strand
TACGATGCAGAAGTTACGTATGTGATCTATCCGCAAGCTCGGCCCGCTTCCGTGATGTGCGTCGATAAAGGTGCGGCGGGCGGCAAAGATAGCCCCCACCGCGACAGGGTGGTAGTGCGCCCGGCAGTGCAGCGCATCACCCGATGGGCCCTGGTACACCACCGCCGAAGTGCGGTTCTCCACCGAATAGCTGTGAGCGAGGGGCGGTGGTCGATGGCCACCGCCCCTCGCTCATGTCGCCGGCGCGCGTCCCGTCAGCGAGTCAGCGCCCGAACTTCCGACAGTCCCCGCGGAAGCCACTGCGGCCGTTCCGGATCGTTCGCGACCGCTTCGACCGTGTAGAAGATGGTCCGCGCGATCCGTGCTGCCTTATCCACGTTCAGCTTGTCCACCTCGTCCGAAGGCTGGTGGTAGTCCGCGTGCACCCCGGAGAAGAAGAAGATGGACGGGATCTCCTTCCGCGCGAAGTTGTAATGGTCGGACCTGAAGAAGAAGCGCTCCTCCGGCCACATGTCGTCGGCGAGCGTGAGCCCGAGCTCCGGATGGCGCGCCTGTACCGAGTTCGCGGTCCGGCCCAGCGACGAATAGTTCTTCCCGATCACGACGACCGTGTCCGGGGAGTTGCGGCCGATCATGTCGACGTTGACGTTCGCGATGATGCGGTGCAGCGGAACGGTGGGGTGATCCGAGTACCACCGCGATCCGAGCAGCCCCTTCTCCTCTCCGCTGACGTGCAGGAAGATGACCGAGCGCTTGGGGCGCTCGGGGAGCGAAGCCATCGCCTCGGCGACCTCGACCAGGGCCGAGGTGCCGGAGGCGTCGTCGTCGGCGCCGTTGTAGATCGAGTCTCCACGAACCGGCCTGCCGACGCCGACATGGTCCATGTGCGCGGAGAGCACCACGTACTCGTCACGCAGCACGGGATCGGATCCCCGCAGGATCGCGGCGACATGGGGCGGCCGCGACTGCTGCAGGACCCTCGCGTTGGCCGCGAAGTGGGCCTCCACTCCCTCGAGCGCCAAGGGCGCGCCCGCGCCGGCGACGCGCATCCCGCTGGTGGTCCGAGCCGCGACCTTGCGGAAGGCGCGATCGGTCAGGTAGAACACGGCGATCGCGGAATCGTCGGCCACCGCGAGCTGCGGAGCGCGCGCGGACCTCGACAGCGCGGCAAACGTATTCGGCGGGAAAGCCGAATCCACCACCACGACCACCGCGTTCGTGCCCGCGCGACGCGCCGCGTCCCGGGCGCGCCGGACCTTCGACCGCCACTCCGCCGAGTAACCCCCGGGGACGTTGATCACGGGAATGGTCCCACGATAGTCTCCGTCCGGCAGCCCCCCGTCGCCGAGTGTGCCGACGAGAACCAGCTTGCCATGCCCCATGTCCGCGCCTGCACGACCGACGGCGCCTGGAGCCGCGTAGAAGTCGGTCCCGTAGGTGAGCATCTCGTTCGCGCTCGCATTCGCCAGGACCGTTCCGAAGTGCACGGTAGCGGTGTCCAGCGCGAAGGAGCGGAGGGGGTATCGCTGATAAAAGGTGGCGCTGTCCCCGCCGGGCTCCAGTCCCAGCCGCCGGTACTCGCGGACCAGGTAGGCCGCGGCCATTTCCAGGCCGGGGCTCGGCGTGTCGCGGCCGCGCATCGAATCGGCCGAGAGGATGGACACGCGGTTGTACATGTCCGTCGCCGTGATCGTCGCGGCGGCGGGCGAAGGCGCGTCGACCGCGACGCGCGCGGGCGTCGGCGCCACGTCGGGTACGGCGCAGGCGCCGAGCAGCAGCAGCGCGGCGGCTGCGGCGGTCTTGGTTCGGATCATCGAGTTCGGTTCGGCCAGGTTCCCACCACGCTGCGCGGCGATCGTTGTCAGTCCGGCATGGTCCGGCGGCGCGGCTCGCTCGTCGCGCCGCCGCCGCTGGATCCTCCGCTGTCACCGCTACCCGAAGGCGCCCTCCGCACCTGCGGGGTCGGCCTGGAAGGCGCGGTCGTCCCGCGCGCCGGCTCCGCCGCCGGGGCGCTCGGCTCGGCCGCGGGACGGCGCGTGGGCACCGTCGTCGCGTCGCCGCCGCGCGTCGTCCCCCCCGTGGAAGGGGAAACGCCGCGTGCGGTCCCGGTTCGTCCGGTCGTGCCCCGCGCCGGGTTCTCCTTGTACCGGTACTCCTCGCTCGATGTACCGTACCCGCGGAAATGCGTGCGGCGGTCCCCACGGTAACGCCCCGCATCGAAGTAGTACGGGTTGTCGCGCAGATAGTAGTCCAGTCGGTCGCAGGCCCCGTAGTACGATGGAACGTATCCGCCGCCGTATCCCCAGCCCCATGACGACGTCTGCGCAAAGCGCGAGGAGCAGGCGTAGCTCGGGTACCTGTGCAGCCCATCAACCTGGTACGAGAAGTAGTCCACCGCGACCGGCGTGTAGCCCCAGTCCGGCACCAGGTAGCGTGTGATCTGCTCCATAGCCCAGAATGGGTCGCCCCGCACGCTCTGCCCTGCGTGGGACCAGTCCCACATGGACGAGCCGCGGCCTCGGAAGTAGCCGTAGTCCAGCGGAACGGGCGAAGCGATCAGGTACAGGTACCCGATACCGGGTCCACTGCGCACGAGCCAGCCGCTGTTGGCCGCGCGGTACGGGAGCGGGTAGCTGCGGCCGCCCAGCACGTACTCGCGATCGCCCGGAGCGGATGGGTACAGGAACTCGAGCCGCCCGTCCGGATCGATGTGGATGACGGCGACGTACGCGTCCGCGGAGGTGGAGAAGGTCGCGCGCAACCGCTCGCCCCGGCGGTAGAAGTCGCGGTTCCCATCGATCCAGATGCGCGCTTCCGGCGTGTATCCCCACCCGCGGAGATTACCATAGCCACCCGCGCGCGGCCCGTGCTGCGACGGAGGATACGATCCGTACTGTGCGACGGCCGCTCCGACCTGGAGGAGCGTCAACGCGACGGCGATGAAGAGTGTTTTCATGGTTCCACTCCGGCCAGGATGGAGTAACTCTACCCGTGTTCGGGCAAGCTCCGTTCCCCGAGCGCTGCGGTGCGGGATTCCAGCAACTTCGCGGGAGCCCGCGCGAACACCCTCCGGGGCGGCGCGCCGGTCGTGTCCTGGGCGGGGGACGCGGCAGTCCGCGCCGGAGGACGCTCGCGCTGCAGCGCCGTGCCCATCCCCACCGTTGACGGATCCCGGCGAAGCGCTGTAGGTTGGGATGTTTATGCATCCCGGTCCGCCAGCGACATGGCGGCGCGCCAGCGATATAGCACTCACTCCGCTACGTGGTCAAGGACAGGAAAGAGTCGGGCGCCTCTCCCGGCAACCGGCGCCGGAAATAGCGAAGCCGTGCCGCATCCCATTCTGGTACGGGCGTTTCAGTCGCTCCCCCAGTTCTCCCAGCTAATCCAGGGGCTCCCGCGAGCCGGCGCGGCCGTCGTCGTCGAGGGGCTCGCCGGCGCATCGGACGCGCTGATGGTGGCGAGCCTCCACCGAGCGCTGCCGCAACGCATCTGGGTAGTCGTCGCCACCACGCCCGAGAGCGCCGAGCACGCCGCGGCCGACCTGGAGGCGCTACTGGGCGACGGCACCGTTTCCTCCTACCCGCAGCGCGAGTCGCTGCCGTACGAGGTGGTGGAATCTCACGTGGAGATCGGCGGCCTGCGCGTCGAAGCGCTGGAAGCGCTGATCGCCGGCCGCCTCTCCATCCTGGTCACCACGGCTCGCGCGCTGCAGGAGCTCTCCCCAGCGGTCACCAGCGTCGAGGCCCTTCAGCTCGAGCTCCGGGCGGGCGCCGAGATCCGTCCCGCCGATGTCGCTACGCGCCTCGAGGAGATGGGATTCGATCGCGTCAACACCGTCGAGGAGGTCGGCCAGTTCGCGCTGCGCGGCGGGATCCTGGACATCTTCGGGTTTGGATCGCCGGAGCCCGCGCGAATCGAGTTCTGGGGTGACCAGATCGAGTCCATCCGCCACTTCGACGTGCTCTCACAGCTTTCCGTCGGCTCCGTGGACTCGATCCGGATCCTGCCGGTCGACGTGAGCTTCGCGCCGGCGGCCTCGCGCGGGGCGGACAGCTCCGAACGCCGTGGGCTCCTGCACTACCTCCCGCCGGAGACGGTCCTCGTGCGCCTCGACCAGGGTCGCGCGGCGGAAGATTGGGAGCGCAACTGGAGCGAGGTCCACCGGCTGCACGAGGCGGAGATACAGGCTGGTAAGACCCCGGAGGCCGCCGACCAGCTCTATCTCGCGCCAGCCGCGGTGGGGGATCTCTCCGCGCGCTTTCCGCAGCTCTATGTAGAAAGTATCGGCGCCCCGCCTGGTTTGCCGCGCTTCCGGGTGGAGGTCACCCCGCCCGAGGCGATCGACCGGGACCTGCAGCGTCTCGGCGGCCTTCTGAAGGCCGGAGCCGGGCTCGGCGAGCAGACGCTGATCCTCTGCGACAACGAAGGGCAGCTCGACCGGCTCCAGGAGCTGCTCGCCGAGCTGGGCGTGCATGGCGGCGTGACGCTGGCCGTGGGCTCGATGTCGGGCGGGTTCATCCTCCCGCACGCCAGGCCGCCGCTGCGCGTGCTCACCGATCACGAGATCTTCCGGCGCACCCGGCGCCTGCGCAGGCGTCGCCAGTTCCGCGGCGGCGTCGCGATCGAGAGCATCGCAGCGCTGAAACCGGGGGCATACGTGGTCCACATGGACCATGGGATCGGCAAGTTCACCGGCCTGGAGCAGCTCCGGGTGGGCGAAGAGGTCGTCGAGACGCTGGTGATCGAGTACGCGGGCGGGGAGCTGCTGCGCGTGCCGGTGCACCGGATCGACCTGATCGAGCGGTGGGTCTCCGAGCCGGATGACGACGCGCCGCCTCGCGTGCACCGGATCGGCGGGAAGGATTGGTCCCGCACCAAGAAGAAGACGCAACGGGCGATCGAGGAGATGACTACCGAGCTCCTCGAGCTGTACGCCGAGCGCGAGGCGGCCGGCGGCTACGCCTTCCCTCCCGACACGCGCTGGCAGCGCGAGATGGAGTCGTCCTTCCTCTTCGAGGACACGCCCGACCAGCGGCAGGCGACTGAGGACGTCAAGCGCGACATGGAGTCCACCCGGCCCATGGACCGCCTGATCTGCGGGGACGTGGGCTACGGTAAGACGGAGATCGCCATTCGGGCGGCGTTCAAGGCGGTGCAGGACGGCAAGCAGGTGGGCGTGCTCGTCCCCACCACGATCCTCGCCGAGCAGCACCACCGCAGCTTCAGCGAGCGACTCGCCGGCTTTCCGGTGCGCATCGAGTCGCTTTCTCGCTTCCGCACGCTCAGGGAGCAGACGGAGGTGATGGAGAAGCTGAAACGCGGTGAGGTGGACATCGTCATCGGCACGCACCGGCTGTTGAGCCAGGACGTGGAGTTCCACGACCTCGGATTGCTGGTGGTGGACGAGGAGCAGCGGTTCGGGGTGAAGCACAAGGAGCGGCTGAAGCAGATGCGGCGCACGGTCGACGTGTTGACGCTCACCGCGACGCCCATCCCCCGCACGCTCCACTTCTCCCTGCTACGCATCCGCGACATGTCGCTGATCCAGACGCCCCCGCGAGACCGCCAGCCGATCATCACGCACGTGCTCCCCTGGTCGGACGCGGTGATCGAGGACGCCGTGCGGCGCGAGCTCGACCGCGGTGGCCAGGTATTCTTCGTCCACAACCGGGTAGAGACCATCGCGACGGTCGCGCAGCGGGTCCAGCGCCTAATCCCCGACGCGAAGATCGCGGTCGCGCACGGCCAGATGAAGGAGAAGGAGCTAGAGGAGATCATGCACCGCTTCGTGACCGGAGAGGTGCACATCCTGGTATCGACTTCCATCATCGAATCGGGGCTGGACGTGCCGAGCGCGAACACCCTGATCGTGGATCGCGCCGACCAGTTCGGACTCGCGCAGCTCTACCAGATACGCGGCCGCGTCGGACGCTCGCACCACCGGGCTTACTGCTACCTACTCATCCCCGAGAACGTCTCGGAGGACGCGGAGAAGCGGCTGCGCGTGCTGGAGCACTACACGGAGCTGGGGAGCGGGTATGGAATCGCACTGAGGGACCTAGAGCTGCGGGGTGCGGGTAATATCCTCGGCTCCGCGCAGTCCGGCTTCGTCCACGCCGTCGGGTTCGACACCTACATGCGGTTGATGGAGCAGACGATCCGCAGGATCAAGGGCGATCCGTCGGGGCGGAAGTACGGCGTTACCG
>JAHWJV010000223.1 GCA_019348265.1 Gemmatimonadota bacterium | reverse complement strand
GAACATCTTTCACCCCATGAAGCCGCGCGAGTCCACGTCCAGCGCCGCCAGCGGGCCGTCGGGAAGCCTGGGGCTGGGATTGTACATCGCCGAGCGCATCGTGCACGCCCACGCGGGGCGGATCGAGGTGGCCTCGGACGAGGGCGGCACCACCTTCACCGTCCACCTCCCCCGCGCCGCCCCGGCGGGCTAGCGCCCAAGCCAAAGCGGCGCCAAGTGGACGGGGATTGCATGGTGCCGCCCTCCGGCCCTACCGTCAGGCGGTGGCGGACCGCCACGCCATGGGCCCGGACACGACGTGCGTCGAGATGATCAGGAATTCGGAACACCTCCGCCCCGGCGATACGCAGGAGCGGGACGGCCAGCGCTGGGTGGTGGAGGCGGCCGAGATGCAGGACGGGATGATGCAGGTGCTTTGGCGCTGCGGAGACGAGCGGCGCTGGGACGAGTTTCCGCCGGGGGTGGCCGTCGTGGTGAGCCCGGCGGAATCGGCGGAGCGCGTCCGGCGCATCAAGCACGCGTCCGAGCTGGTGGAAGGGGACCGCCTGGCGGGTCCAGGGTGGCCCCCCTACGAAGCCGCCGCGGTGGAGCGCACACCCGCCCGCATCGTGGTGGAGTGGACCAACGGCTCCGCCCTGAGGGTGAAGGAATACGATCCCAGCGAGGGCGTGCTCGTGGAAGCGCTGGTGACCCGGCCCGGAACGGGCGACCGCCCGCCCTCACGGCGCCCGTGATGTCGGCGGGGACGGTTCTGGCGGGCGCGGGCAGCTGCGGTGGCGCCCCCTGCAGTTGCGCAGCCACCCCCGCGGATCGCCGAGGCGCGCCCGCTCCCCCACGGTGGCCCCCGACCTGAAGCGGTTCAGGGCCCGCAGCGCCGCGTCAGTCGCCATCGATTTCGTCCACTGCGGGTTCGGAGGATCGCTTCTACGGCCAGCGCACCTGAACCAGAGTATACACTCGGCGAGCCCGTTGCGTTGGCGGGCTGATGACGGCGGGGTTACGGGAGAAAAGCGGGGCCGTCCTTTGCCTGGACGGCCCCGCTTTAGCGCGAATCAGATCTGTCGTAGTCCAGCTACCTTGGCGTTACCGGCTGACGGTAGTGGATTGGTGACGTTCACGAAGAGACTGAGTATCGGCGCTGCGGTGATCGTGATCGCGGCTGTAGGTGCCTGTTTGGATGGCGGTTTGCACCATCTCATAAGCGGCACGCCGGGCGCGCATCCGAGCGCGATCCGCCGCGAACCCGCCAAACATCCGCTCGATGTACTCTGGCGCCGGCCTGTAGTCACCCGGGCGAAGCATCTCATCCGACATCGTACACCTTCTGTTGCTCGATGACGATCTCCACCATCTCGTCGGACGCGAGACGAGAATCGAGGACGGCGAACCGCCCTCCGCTGAACCACTCGCGCTCGCGCCAGTGGATGTGATCCGGCGCCAGCACGTCAATCCTAACCGAACGGCTGCCCGCTTGCAACACGAACACCACCTCGACGTTGTGTCCGCTGTCGCGCGCCAGCCAAGCGAACTCCGAAGCCAGTCCTCGGTCGCTGGAGAACGATGCCAGGGCGAGGTCGAACTCATAACCCGTCGGGTAGTGCTGTAGCACCGACCACACTGTTCCTGGTTCCCCGTCACCGCGATAAAGTTCCGGCGCCGTCGGCGCAGCGGCGGCGAGGGCCTTCAGCATGATCAAGGCCTCGGTGGACCCTCGTCCGCCGGACAGGATGTCTCGCGCATGGGCCTTGAATGCATCGCAGAGGTCCGGGTCGGTCTGCCACTTCTCGACTGCAGCCAGGAACGCGCGAAATTCCGGCGAGCGGTTGCGCCGCCGAAACTCGGCTGCCCATTGATAATGGCCACCGGTGGGAGCAGAATTCAGCTCTTCGACCCACGCCGGGAACTTGGAAGTCTTCACCAGATCGGCCGCACTACCCTGGACGGTGCCTGAAAGGATGTCACAATGAGAGGCTGCAACCGTGGAGGGCGCAGCCCAGGGGCGGGCAACATTACGCGCGCGAGTGCGTGTGCGCAATGATCGTATTTGCGGCGGCACCCGCCGTCCCCGCGGCTCTCATTCACGAGTTGGGACGATGCACAGCACTGAGCTGACCGACAGGTTCCGCGGCTGCCTCCTTGGACTTGCCGTGGGCGATGCGGTGGGGACGACGGTGGAGTTCATGCCGCCGGGCTCGTTTGCCCCCGTCACCGACATGGTCGGGGGCGGGCCGTTCGAGCTGGAGCCCGGGGAGTGGACTGACGATACGTCGATGACGTTGTGCCTGGCCGAGAGCCTGATCGAGTGCCGGGGGTTCGATCCGGGCGACCAGATGCGGCGGTACGTGCGGTGGCACCAGGATGGCCACCTGAGCAGTACCGGGCGCTGCTTCGACATCGGGATGACGGTGGCTGAGGCCCTGCACCGCTTTGCATCGACCGGCGAGCCGTTCAGCGGTTCCACCGACCCCATGAAGGCGGGGAACGGATCGCTGATGCGTCTGGCGCCGGTGCCCATGTTCTATCGGAGCAACCTGGAACTCGCCATCCAGCGCGCGGCAGACAGCTCGCGAACCACCCACCAGGCGCGCACCGCGGTAGACGCCTGCCGATACTACTGTGCGCTGCTCGTCGGGGCGTTGGACGGACGCAGGAAGGAAGACCTGCTGGACCCCGGGTACTGGACGGGGGGCTCCCTGGCTCCCGAGATCCAGGAGATTGCTGCCGGGAGCTTCAAGCGCCGCAATCCACCGGAGATCGCCGGAACGGGATACGTCGTGCACTCCCTGGAAGCAGCGCTGTGGGCATTCCATCGTGCCGCGTCCTACCGCGAGGGATGCCTGCTCGCCGTGAATCTCGGGCATGACGCGGATACGACGGCGGCCATCTTCGGGCAACTCGCCGGCGCCTGCTACGGCGCGAGCGGAATTCCGCCGGAGTGGGTGGCGCGGCTCGCGAAGCGCGAGTTGATCGAGTCGTACGCGGACACCCTCCTCGAGCTGTCCGAGGGGCCGCACGGCGCCTGACGGGAGCGATTCCAGGAGTTGTGGAATCCCGTCGTGATCGTCCTCGAAATGAAAGAGCCCGCCGGCGCTGGTGCCGGCGGGCTCTGACCGTCGGACGCCGTCTCGGTCCCCCGCGTCAGTGGGTGGCGGGCGCCGGCACGGCGGCCCCCGCCGCTCGGCCCCGGGCGGCCCACAGCGAGGCCGCGATGGGGGTGGCGATCACGCCCGGACGAACAGCGGCTCGCCCAGCTTCTGTGGCGGCGGAGTGCCGATCCATCAGCGAAAGCGATGAATGCCCTTACGAATATGCATTGTGCTGCAGCCGTCAGAGGTGCGATCATTGCGGGCGGCCGGCGGCCGTATCCGCCGGCCATTCACCCGAACCGCAACGACATCCGCATGAACGCCAACGACGACGCGCTTCCGGGCATCCACGCACCCGCCCAGGCCCTGGCAGAGCTGATGGCGGGCAACCGGCGCTTCGTCGAGGGGCGCGCGGTGGGACCCAACCGCAACATGGACCGCGTGCGCGAGGTGTCCGAGGGGCAGTCGCCGTTCGCCGCCGTGCTTTCGTGCGCCGACTCGCGCGTGCCGGTGGAGATCGTCTTCGACCAGGGCTTCGGCGACGTGTTCGTGTGCCGCGCGGCGGGCAACATCGTTACGCCGGAGCTGATCGGCAGCCTGGAGTTCGGCACGGCGGTGCTGGGCGCCAAGGCGCTGGTGGTGCTGGGCCACACGCACTGCGGCGCCGTCAAGGCCACCATCGCCGGCCAGGCGGTGCCCGGGCAGATCAGCACCCTGTACCGGCACATCCGCCCGGCCGTGGACCGCTCGGCCACGCGCGAGCTGGAGGACGTGGCGCGCCACAACGTGCGCATCCAGGCGGAGCTGCTGCGCACGTCGTCCCCCGTGATCGCGCAGCTGCTGGCCGAGGAGAAGCTGGTGGTCGCCGGCGGCATGTACGACCTGGAGACCGGCCGCGTGACGCTGCTGGACGACTGACCCCGGGGCGTGCGGTCCCGCGGGCGGTGAGCGCTCCAGGGATCGGACGGGCGAGCCCTGGCACCCGGCTTCGGCTGTTCTTGCGGCCGCAAGAATCGGCGGCTACGATGCACCGCGTTGCACTTCGCGGCCCGGGCACATCTCCGCCGAGGAATTCCATGCGTGCTGCTCTCCTGGTCCTGTTGAGTGCGGGCCTCGCATCCTGCGCCACCGGCGACGGGGTGTTGGGTCCGGGTTTCGCGGTGCGTACCGTCGGAACGGAAACGGCGACGATCCGGGTGACCGATCTGGATGAAACGTCGGTGAGCCGCTTCGTGCCCGCGGTAGAAGCGGCGAGCGAGGGGGGTGAGTGCGAGACGCTCCCCCGCGGGACCACCGGGGACGACGAGGTGCTTTACATCCTTTCGTTTCCCAGCCGCGAAGATACGCGCCGAAACATCTCGCTTTCCTTCGATCCCGAGGGTCGCCTGCTGCGCTACAACGATCTGCGGGGAGACCTGCGGCGGGAGAAGACGGGCGCGATGACCGCGATCGTGCTCGACTTTCAACGTGGGACGGCCATCGCGAGCAACGAGTTCCCGGGCGGCAATCCGGGGCAGGTGGTATTCGGGCGGCCCGACGACTTTCTGCAGCGGCGCAACCTCGACACTCCCGCTGAACTGATCCAGCTCGTTCGCTCGCGCTGCGGCGCACCCTGAGCCCGCAGCTCGGCTCCGCCGCCACAGGGGCCGCCCACCGGGGCGGCCCCTGGTTCTTTACCATCCTCCGCACCCTGACCGGCGTCAGCGGCTGGCCCGTCGTCCGGGTGGGGAGAACGTCAGCCGCACCAGCAGCTGCTCATCCGTTTCGGGATCGCGCGCCACCCCGTAGATCGCCGTGGGGGTGAAAACCGGGCGCGGCTCGGCCAGCAGCTTCACGGGGGCGGAGACGACTCCGAGGAACCTGCCGCCGGCGTCCCACACGTCCCAGAACGTTGTGTCGGGCTTGCCGGCCGGGGGCGGCCGCTCCACCCAGGTCCGTCCATCCGCCGCGCCGTAAAGGCGCAGGTAGGCGGGGTACGTCTGTGGGATGATCCCCGACTTTACGGACTCGGGAACGCCCTGGACCCGGTCGAGGGGAACGGGAAGCGCCGCGATCCGGGCGCGGAGGGTCGCCGCGCTGTCGCGACGCTCTTCTTCGGGGATCGTGGGAAGAGGCCCCGGGCGCGAAAGGCGCCGCACGGTGTCGCCAGCCAGGTTCGTTTCGGCGATCTCGTACGAGGTCCCGTCGCCGCGGATCAGCGTGCCCCTGGCAGTCACGTCCGACGAGGGCGCCGCGGACAAGGGCAGGCGATTCAGCCCCTCGACCATGCGCCCCCCGCCGGGCCCGGTACGCAGCCGTGGGTTCAAGCTCGTTTACGTGCGCGTGGCCTCGCCAGCATGGCTTGGGCCTGTTCATCGGCAACCCCCGACCAGGCGAACGAACTGATCCAGGTGCTCGACGACGTCAGGCGGCGCGCCGTCGCCTGATCCATCGCCCTCCCCTACGTGCGGCGCCGAGCCGCAATCCCGCCGCGGGCTCTGCGACGCGAAGCTCCCGCCCGGCGGGGTCCACTGAGCTTGTCCGGCCAGTCCTGGAAAGTTGTACGGCTTTAGGGAAGCCGACGCTGCAAGGCGGGGACCGATGCGCCGAGTGTTGGAGAAAAACATCTGAACAATCGCATCACTACCCCATCCCGCACGTTGTTGTTCGGCGCGATGAGCGAGGAAGTACGGCCCCGGATTCACATCACCCTACGCGATCCTGCCCTCCTGTGCGGCATGCCTCAAAGCTGGTTCCCGACAGATCTGGAATCTGCCGAAAACTTCTCCGCCGTGAGTTCGCGCTGCGGCCTGGCGTTTGCGTTTGCACCACTCTCGCACTCCTCCTTCGCTCACCCTTGCTCGAGAGCGGCCCGAATGCACGAACAACCAGCCGATTGCACCTTTGGGGGTGCTGAGAGGTGTGCATGACGGGCGGTTCCGAAGGGCTCGTCGACCCGCTCCTGGACCCACGGCGCCTGGCTGCACTCTCCGAATCCGACCTGCTCGACAGCCTGCCGGAAGAAAGCTTCGACCGGCTTACCCGCCTCGCCGGCCGGTTGCTGCACGCCCCGCTGGCCCAGGTGAACCTCGTAGATGACCGGAGGCAGTTCTCGAAGAGCAGCATCGCTTCGCCGGAGTGGACGGCGGGGCGCGAGGCG
>JAHWJV010000222.1 GCA_019348265.1 Gemmatimonadota bacterium | reverse complement strand
TCCCTCCTCCTCGGATGCCTTGTTCTGGCATGCATGATCATGGGCCGCTCGCTGAACCCGGCGGCACGTGACCGCCGGCGGGAACAGTTACGGCAGCAAATGAATATCCCTGTCAAAATAAGTCAATACATATCGCAGTAGTGCCTGGGTACTGCCTGTTGACTTTGAGCACGACACAGGGCTGTTCCCTCCAGGGATCGGTGGTCGTTCCGGATACGGAACAGGCGCAGCGCTCCCGGGTACCCGGGACGCTGCCAAGTGCTTGCGGTGAATGCGTGTACGGTCGGTCTGGGCAACGGGAACACTGATTGCTGCTCAGCACGTAGTCCCTGGGTTTTCTTCTTCGGGCCGCCTCCTCGGAAGCGCGGCTCTTCCTCGAGCGGCGTAGATTCCCAGTGTCACAAAGGGTTCTCGTCTGTGACGACGCGGTGTTCATGCGCGTGATGATCTCGGACATCCTCCGTTCCGGTGGTTACGAAGTCGTAGGCGAGGCTGAGAACGGCCGCGTCGCGTTCGAGCGGTACCGCCAGCTCAAGCCGGACCTCGTCACCATGGACGTGGTGATGCCCGAGGTAAGCGGGATCGACGCAGTCCGCGCGATTCGCCAGGAGTACCCGGATGCACGGATCGTGATGTGCTCCGCGATGGGGCAGCAAGCGCTTGTCCTGGAAGCCATCCAGGCCGGTGCGGTGGACTTCATCGTAAAGCCGTTCCAGCCGTCGCGAGTCCTCGAAGCACTCAACCGGGTCAGCGGGCAATGAGCCCCGCTACCACCGAATCGAGACTCGGGCCGCTGCAGCTGGATGCATTGCGTGAAGTTGCGAACATCGGCGCCGGTCATGCCGCGACTGCGCTCTCGCAGATGACGTCGCGCCGCATCATGATCAGCATCCCTGATCTGGGCATCCGCCGCCGGGCCGAAGTTCGCTACCTCACCCCGGATGCCACTGCAGACGTGGTGCTGGTGGAGGTGCAGATGCTCGGCGACCTCACCGGGAAGACGCTCCTGATCTTTCCGCTGGCTGGCGCAAAGGAACTCGCAGGCCTGCTGACGATGCGAGCGCCCGGGGTAGGGGAGCTTACGCCGCTGGAGCAGTCCGCCATTCAGGAAGTGGGCAACATCCTCGCGTCGGCGTACCTCAACGCCCTTTCCGACATGATCGGCGGGGTCCTGATGCCGACGCCCCCGATCATCGAAGCCGGTGCGGCCGGCGTTCTGATCGACACGGCCGCGCTCCGCGGGCCGGGGAGCGATCCGGTGCTTGCGATCAACACGCACTTCATCATGGACGAGGCCGACGTCGAGGGGACGTTCGTGGTGCTGCCGACGCATGAAAGCCTTGAACGCATCCTCCAGGCGCTGCGGGTCTGATGCTCGTCCGGGTGGATCCGTGTACCCTCGGCGTGGGTTGACGCAGCACCGGACGACAAGGTGAATGGTTCCGCGGGAGCAACCCAGCCGTTGCCGGGCGAAGGCAATCGTAAAGCAGACGCAGCACGGGACTCGCGGCGTCGCCAGCGTCGTGCCCTGCGTTCAGGATTCGCGGTGGGCCTGGCGTGCCTCCTCGTGTTCTTCCTCCCGGGGCAGGAGCGCCTGCGTCAGCGCGGCCCGATGAACACCGGGCACGATACGGTGGCATGCGCTTCGTGCCACACGCAGGCGCCCGGGACCATTCGGCAGCAGATCCAGGCCAACACCCGGTTCATTCTCGGCCTTCGGAAGACTACGGTGGATTTCGGTCATCGGCCCGTGGAGAACGACCAGTGTCTCGCCTGCCACGAGCGGCCGAACGACACCCACCCGATCTTCCGGTTCCTCGAGCCCCGGTTTGCCGAGGCACGTCAGACGATCGCGCCGCAGAACTGCGTGTCTTGCCACCGCGAGCACAATGGCGTGCGCGTGACGGCCGAGCCTTCGTTCTGCTCCAGCTGCCATCAAGAGTTGCGCTTGCGCAAGGACCCACTCTCAATCACGCACGAACAGCTCGTGAAGGGCGAGAAGTGGCAGACCTGCCTGGGATGCCACGACTACCACGGCAATCACCCGATGAACGCCCCAACCAGTCTCCGGGATACCATCCCGATCGGCCGGATCCTGGACTACATGGACGGTGGCCGGTCTCCTTATCCCGGTCCGGTTCGGCATAAGGCCGAGTACGTGGAGGGGCGACAAGAATGAGCAAACGCCGCTTCACGGTCGTGGTGTTGCTGCTGAGCGTGCTGATCGTCTACCTTTTCGTGCAGGCGCCTCCCCCGCTGGATGAGGCGAACGCCAGGGAAGCACGGACGATTCCAATCGAGGAGGCGTTTGCGATCGTCGCCGACGAGAACGCGCGCGTCCGTGCGCTCTGGACTACGGACATCGTAGAGGCCGGGCTGAAACGGGGTCTGCGGTTCGAGGAGAACTGGCGTGAGGAAGGGGTCGATGCAGGTCCGCTTCCCGCGCTCTTCCTCCGCGAAACCGCGGTCAGTCTGGAAAAGGACCGCATCCGGCTCAGCCTCTTCCTCGGATCCGACGCGCCGGTGCGCCCCTCGAACCTGTTCACGGGGACTCAGGCGGAGCGCTTCAGGGAGGTACGGCGGCTGAGGAAGCCGGTGTTCTTCCGCGCGGGTGACACCGGGCTGAACGTGGCGATGTTCCCCGACGTCGCGGTCGCCCCGGGATGTGTGAGCTGCCACAACGAGCACCCCGAGACCCCGAAGCGGGACTGGCAGCTGAACGACGTGATGGGTGCCGTGACATGGACGTACCCCCAGGATTCCGTGTCCTCGGAAGAGGTAGTCGCCATGGTGCGCGCGCTCCGAAAGGGGATCCGGGCGGCGTACTCGGGTTATCTCCAGGAGACCACCACGTTCGCCCGCCCCCCGGAGCTGGGCGAACGGTGGCCACGAGAGGGATACTATCTTCCCAGCGTAGACGTGTTCATGGCGGAGGTCGCCCGGCGTTCCTCGGCTGCCACCCTGGAGCGAGTCATGAGCGCCATCGGAAATGACGGCCCGAGATAACGCCTACGTGGGGGTCGGCGTCGCGCTCGTTCTCGCGTTCGCCGGGCAGAGCCTTCTCGGTCTCGAGTGGGAATGGCTGTCGCAGCGGCAGCGCGAGCCGGCGTACCGGCGCTGGTCGGGTCTGGTGCTCGCCCTGTACATCGCCGCCCAGTGGCTGCTCACCTCCCTGCGCGTGCGCCAGAAGTGGCGTGAGGCGAAGAAGGCGTATGGGTACCACAAGTACCTTGGCGTTCTGGCCCCGGTCTTCTTCTACGCGCACTCGCAGCGGTTCGGGTATGCGTACCTGCTTCTCCTGAGCTCGGTCTTCTTTTCGACCGTGGTGGTGGGCATCCTGAACCAGGAACTCCTCCCCTTCCGGCGCCGCTGGATCGGCGACCTCTGGATGCTGATCCACGTGGGGTGCTCGGCGATGCTGGTCCTGCTCTCCGTGTACCACGTCTTCATCTCCTTCTACTACTCCTAGGACGGGCGGTCTTCCCGTCACTCTGGACGGAACGGTCATGCGGGCGAAGGACTTCGGTGCAGTCGCCGTCGCGGTGCTCAGCCTCGGTGTGGTGGCCGTGGTGCCGCTGGCGCTGAGTGGCGGGCGGTGGCTGAGTCTCGTCGTTCTAGCGGTCGCGCTGGGCTTCGTCTTTTTCAGGGTCTGGGGTGAGCAGCGCATCTATCTCGCCCTTCGGCGAGAGGTTTCCGGTTTCCACCGGCTCGTGCAGCAACTCAACACCGTGGCGCTGGAGCGGAACAGGAGCGACTCGCCGGAGACACGCCGGCGGCTCGAGGAGGTACGTGCCTCGATGATCGAAAGCGTCGACCGGATGATCGAGGTGGCGGGCAAGAGAGAGATCGACCTCGAAGCCGAAGGGGACCCTTCCGGGCTCCCCGGGTAGCGCCGGTGCCGCCAGCCGAAATCCTCGGCGTGGTGCCGCAAGGAGCCGGGATAGGCCATCCCCGAACGTTCAACGCTCCAGTCCGCCTGCGTCCGGCGCATCTGCTGCGGCCGCTCGCGTTTTTCTTTCCCTTTTGCCCTTTGGTGCCATGCACGGAACGATCTTCACCGAACTACAAAAGTACGTGACCACGAAGCTGGGAGCAGACGCCTGGAAGGCGCTTCTCCGGGAATCGGCGGTCCCTACCCGCGTCTACCTGCCGATCCGCGAGTACCCCGATGCGGAGCTCGTCGCCCTGGTTGCGACCGCCTCCCGGATCACGCAGATCCCGGTGCCGGCGCTGCTCAAGGACTACGGCGAGTTCATCGCGCCCGACCTGATCAAGATGTACCGGGCGTACATCAACCCCCAGTGGAAGACGCTGGACCTGCTGGAGCACACGGAGGAACAGATCCACGTCCGGGTCCGCGACGACCACAAGGGCGCGAGCCCGCCGTATCTGACCACGACGCGGCTCTCTCCCACCGAGGCGATGGTCCACTACACGTCCGCCCGCAAGCTGTGTGCGGTCGCGGAAGGGATCGCTCTGGGGATCGCGCGCTACTACGGCGAAACCATCGAACTTACCCAGGACCGGTGCATGCACCGGGGTGATCAAACATGCGAAATTCGGGTGCGGCTCGTCGCTTGACGCAACTGTGGGGCAGGACGAAGTCCACCCTCGCCTCTCGCGGTGCGCGCGCGGGGGGCGAGGCGCCAGGGGCGCGGTCGCCATTGGTGAACGTTCCCAGTACGGAGATGTTGCTGGCGGGAACCACCGAAGCGGTGGCCCGGGTGGCGGTGACCGCAATCGCGGCGGACGACCGGGTGGGCGCGGCATCGATCTGGGTGCTCGATGAGGGCGGCACGCCCGTTCAGCTCGCCGGCCAGAGCGGGAGAGATGATGCGTCTCTGCCGGAGCGGGTCGCGCGTGCCCTTCGGGCGGGGGAGCTCGACGCCTGGCGGGACTCACCCGGGGTGAGCTCCGTCGTGTTTCCGCTCGCCCATGCGGGACGCGTCGAGGCGCTCCTCTGGCTGGAACACGGTTCGGAGGCGCCGGACGATCCGGCGCTCCTGAAGGACGTTGCAATCATCGCCCGTCCACTGGCAGCCGCACTGTACCTGCATCGGGTGGACGGCCGGATGCGGTTCGCGGGTCCGGAAGTGAGCGACATGGCCACCAATGTCGCAGACCTCAGTGACGCAGTGCGCCAGGTGGGGAGCGACAGCAGCATCGCGGTTCAGGGAATCTACGAGGGCGCCCAGAAGCAGACGGAAGAGCTCAGCCAGATCGCGGAATCGGTTGCCGGGCTCCACGAGTCGGGTGGGCAGATCGTCGCGCGCCTCACCCAGGTCGAGTCGTTCGGAAACGAGACCCTGCAGCGCTCGGAGAGCGCCGGGCGGGACGTCGAGGGGATCGTCAAACGGGTGAAGGCCGGGTCCACCCTGCTCAGTAACCTGGCCGACGAGGTGACCGCTCTCCGGGAACGCAGCCGGGAGATCGGCTCGATTTCCGTTACGATCAGCCGCGTCGCCAATCAGACCAATCTGGTCGCCCTGAATGCCGCGATCGAGGCCGCTCACGCGCGCGCGTTCGGAGCCACCTTTGCCGTCGTTGCCGCCGAAGTACGGCAACTTGCCGAAGACACCGGCGAGGCGGCGCTGCGCATTCGGGACCTCGTGAGCGAGGTACAGGCTCAGATTTCCCGGGTCGTCACCGGCATCGATGTCGCACGGGCAGAGGTGGCGGGCGGTGCCGAGGGGGCGGATCGGACCGCTGAAGTGCTCCGTGAGAGCATCACCCACGTCGCCGACCTCAGGGATGCCATCGGCGAGATATCCCTGCTCACCACCCGCAACGAGGTAGAGAACCGAAAGATCAGCGAAGCCATCAGCCGTGTCGCCGAGATCAGCGCGGCGAACACCGCCTACGCCCAGCGCGCGGCCACGATGACCGAGGAGAACGCGATGGCGATGGAGAGTATCGCCGCGACTGCGCAGGAGCTGTCCGAGATGGGCGAAAACCTGCTTCGGACACTTGCTCCTGCAGATCGGTAGCCGCTCGACGGTAGTGCCCCCGCGAGAGAAACTTTCCGGTTGCGCTCGCGCATTCAGCCCCAGGTACGCCACGTCGCCGACGAGACGGGGAGCCGGACGGGGGCCGACGGAGCCCGCCGCCGCGGCCACGTCAGGGGTAACGTGGAAAGGCCGGGGCGCGCGCCCCGGCCTTTCTGCCTGCCCGCAAAAGGATCAGGGCTCCACGAGCGACAGGTTCAGCCCCGCCTCGCGCGCCATTTCGATGGATCG